>JAFXGX010000078.1 GCA_017536695.1 Bacteroidaceae bacterium
AAAAAAACAGACAAGATGTTCACACAATAAAGAAGATAAATTACACATCAAACACTACACGTAACACATTACACATTTAATTATCCATTAATAGACGTGGCAAGCATTGTAGTTGCAGACATATCAACGCGGAATCGCAGACCAATGATTAAGAGATTTTTCGCATGCGCTCAAAATGACATTCAAGTTACAGGTTATTAGACACAGGAATATAATGGCATATGTGGGGTGGCTCTGACACAAAGTGACAGAGTTGATAAACCAAGCAAGGTCAGTGCACGGTTGTTGAAGTTTTTCAGGCAAGAAAGTCATATATCGGGCAATAATAATTAACTTTGGACTTAGCCACAAATACACTACCGAAAATGAACCGACCATATATAATCAACGACGCTGAAGGCAACCCGATGAACGCCAAATATCCACCAAACAAGGAACTTTACGGCGATGAGTTCGGAGGGTATAAAAACTGAACTCTCCGGTGCTACGCGTGACCACCACTGCTCGCACTGCCGATGTTACAAGTAACATTAAACAATAAACATTCACAAGGCTGGCTGCCCCCGCCCCTACAAATAACTCCCTCCCGGCTTTGCCGTACTCCTATTCCTCCTCTGTTCAAACTCCCTCCCGACTTTGTCGTACTCCCTCTTTGAAAAGAGGGAGAGTTTTATTTCGTGTATTGTGCCACACACTTTAAACTTTAAACATTCACAGGACTGGCCGCCCCCTGCAGTTCTGTCATTCCGAACCTTGTGTGAGGAATCTCTTCTTTCGCATTTATTGAGATCCCTCGTCGTTTAACTCGCTGGGATGACAAGTACGCGTGTTAGATGCTTCACTTCGTTCCAGCATGACAGGTTCTGCGGTTCTGTCATTCTATATTTGTACTGTCATTGACTCGTTTTGCTTTTCGCAACCCAAACGGCATAACCTACGGCTATGCTACGTTTGACTTGTTGCTGCAAAACTCGTCGATAACAAAACGTTGTTTTGTCATTCTGAGCAAAGCGAAGAATCTCTTCACCACAGCGTTTTTTTTGAAATTCTTTGCTCAGGATTACAATGCTGTAATGTTTTCTTGGGCGGGCCGACCCCGCCCCTACAACATTAAACAATAAACATTCACAGGGCGGGCCGACCCCGCCCCTACACGTTAAACGTTACACGCTACACATTGACAGCACTCGCTGACCGCGACCCACGCGGCACGAATTACTCCCGTGCTTCGCGTGACCAATCGCTGCTTGTGCTGTCGATGTTACAAGTAACATTAAACACTAAACATTACTGTCCTCCGATGTTGAACCTGTATATCGCATGCAGCATAACATAGCTGTAGAATATCTTATCGCGGTTGAAGTAGCGCATGCCCGGCCGCACAAAGCTATACTCCGCTGTGCGCTGGTGCAATATATCCACAGCCTCGAGCTGCAGGGTCAGAGCTTTGTTCTTGAGGAAAGATTGCGACACCGTGGCATTCCACAGCCATTGGTCGTGGTTCATTATCTCATCGGCATAGCCACGGCGGCCGTATAACCCGAACGAGGTATTGATTTTCATTCCGAACGGAAGGTCGACCTGCGGCTGAAGTTTACACTCGAATGTGTGTCCGCTCTGATTGTACTCAGGAGTGCTGCCGTAACGTGAGATGTCGGCAGAATATTGGCCGTTAAGGTTCACGTTCCATATTCCGCTGCGCCATTTGAGCGACATGCATGCACGTGGGGAGTGACGGTATACAACTGAAAGCCCGAGCTTGTCGCCCATTGCGCCTACATAGCTCTTGTCGCGGCTTATATGATAGGCACCGCTTACAGACAATGTCCAATGACGCTCCTTGTCAAGCGGCTGCTCGGTATTTGCACCCACAGAAACATAATAGTTGCCGTTGACATTGTCCTTGGTGTGACGCTGTTTACCTGTTTGCGGGTCGGTCACAATTATATCGACAACCCTGTCATTGTATAATCCGCAACTTGCATAGAGGCTGTAACTGTCGCCGCGCTTCTCGTTGAACCAACGGCTGAAGAGGTTGAAGTGGTTTTGCCATTGGGTCTTAAGGCCGGGGTTGTTCACACGCTCAACCATCTGGTCACTGGTGTCGGTGACAGGCAGCAGCTCAAGCAACGAGGGACGGTGCGAGTATCCGAAATAGCGGAGTGTTACCTCGCTGTTCTTTACAGGTTTCCATTTTATGCTGGCATGTGGAGTAAAATCGAAATAGCGACGCGAAGGAGAATGTGCCGTACCCCCTCTTTCATACAGCAGTTCCTCATCGTAATGCTCAATTTCCACTGCCAATGCTGCTTCAATCTTGTCCCAGACGCCCGTAACTGAAGGGTCAATCAGATGCCTCTGTACAGTCCTCTTTGAATAGTGGCTGTTTGCAATATCTATCACTGCTGCAAGTGAATCGGCTGTGGACGGATGCACTCCCAATGGCAGGCCAAGCTGTGAATAAAGAGGATAGCGGTCGAGCCTGTAGATAGCATAGTCATCATTGTACTTCATAAGGGAATAACGGTAGTCTACCGCAAAGCTCAGGTTCTTGTTGAATTTTCCTTCAAGAGCAACCATTGCCTTTAGATCGCTGTTGTCGGACGGTGCGGTGTTGTATCGGCGCTCAACAGATTCAGGAGTACTGTTGTTGAAATAACGGTAATTCCTAAGGATGTCCGCTGAGCCATTGTAGCTGTCTATGCGGTAACTGGCCCCGGCACTAAGCGAATAGCCCTCTTTCCTGAAACGATGAAGATAGCGGACATCCGCATCAAAAGAATTGTTGTCGCTCACGGTTATATTCCGCGAGGAGTTTGAGTTTATACCCATTGCCCCAAGTTCCTCACTCACGTTCTCACCCACAAGCCCTTTCTCGGGATTGGGAATATCCATTGCTGCCGAATAGGTTGACAGATAGGAAGTACCTTCGTTGCGGTTATCGCTGTAACGATAGTCAATTGTGGCGGTAATGCGGTTTAGAGTATCTATGTTGTATGTGACGTTACCGCGAAGATTCAGGTTCCTGTCACGGCCGTCGCTGACTGTGCGTTGATAGGAGTAATGGTTTCCGGCTGCACCAAGGATATATTCTGTATTCGATATACGGTCATTGCTGCCGCTTGTGTGGCCGGCCTCTACCTCGGCGTTGAACTTAAGGAGCCCTGCCTCGGTGTTCTTGCGGCCGTTGTCCCACGACATTATGGCGCCCGCCTTGCGGTAGGTGTAGAGACCCATAGGCCCCCACGGGTCGCTCTGCCAGTTGCCGTTTTCATCGGCAACCTGATTCTCGCTGATGTTGTTCACCTGAGCATAGACCGCAGTGCGGCGCTTGTCGGTGAAATTGGAGGCGAAAGCCTTTGCCATGTACTTGCTGTGTGTACCACCGCCGAGGTCGGCATTCACATTCCACTGCGACTGGTACTCCTTCTTTATCTTGAGGTCGACAACGGTAGCTTTGTCAGTGTCATGTACACCCGCGAACTCCTTCTCCTCATCGGTCTTCTCATAGACAGCGATATCCTGCACCGCGTCGCTAACAATGTTGGACATTGCAGTGTTGGCATCTCCGATGAAAGGCTTGCCGTTGACAAGGATTGAACTCACGGTCTTGCCCTGGAAAGTAAGGTTACCGTCGGAGTCCATAGTAAGGCCAGGCAGTTGCTTTATGAGCGCCGCAATGGTAGAGCCCTCGGGCACGCGGAATGCATTGGCATGGTACACGAATGTATCGGCCTTTATTGTCAGTTCCTGGGCAAGGCCTGTCACCTGCAGCTCTTCGAGCAGCACATCGCGCGCCAGCATAAGGTCGCCGAGCCTGGCCACCGGACGTTTTGCGGTAAGTTCAACCTTCTTCTTCATTGTCTCGCACCCCACAAAAGAGATTTCGAGCGTATACTTGCCTGCACTCTTTGCCTTTATGTCGAAACGCCCGTCGACAGCTGTAGGAACGGCTGCAACAGCTGTTGTATCGTTCTTGAGCAGACGTACCGTTGCCGAGGGAAGCCCTTCGGTAACATTCTCGGCATCCACCACCCTGCCCTGCACGGCAAAGTTCTGCGCCACGGCACTCAGAGCAGTAAATACAAACAGCAAAATTAAAAGTGTCTTTTTCATCTCAAGCAGGTTTAAATAAGATAAATAGAGATTCTTGACCTCGGCTATAGTGCATTAGCTTATTAGTACACTGCAAATATAAAACACCAATTCTCTTCTTTCCAAATAATTTTATAACTATTTTCAAAAAAAGTATATATTCGCAAAATCAATGGACCAACTATAGAAGAGTTACAGTGTGTAAAGATAATCATTCTACAAAATTTACCCCCAATTGTTAAAATGGGTTAAAAACAAAAAGGATATGCCACAAGAACAATGTCGTTTGATATTTTTGCATTTACGTTTAATGCACCTGTCATGACAAGGGTAATACAACATTGGCATGTGACATATCCCGAACAGCCGGAAGAACCACCAAACCGGCTGTTTTTTATTTTATTCTACGTTCATTCATTTAATAGACGTGCATTACGGCTTTTTGTTACAATATATTTAGTTAAAAAATATTTTTTAGTTTCTTATTGCAAGCGGAACATTATAGGCAGTGTAAATCTTACATTAACAGCCTTGCCGCCTTGAGTACCGGGGTTCCATTTGGGCATTGCCGAAACTACACGCACAGCCTCGTCCTTGAGAGCTTTTTCAGCAGCGGCACGCAGTGCCATTACCTCATCGGTACTCAGCTCCTCGCCTTTTTCGTTCTTGAATGCGGTAACCATAATCTCATCAAGTTCATTCTTTGAATTGGCCAGCATCTCCTCCTTCTGCGCAAGTGTACGTTTCATTATCACAATTTGTGCCCTCTCATCTTCCAGAAGCTTTTGTGCCTTTTCCAGCTCTTCGCGACGGCGATTGAGAATATTTTCCGAGGTACCATCCTTTTCAAGGACCGCCAACTTATTTTTCCACTCTGCAATGTGCTGTTCAAGTTCTTTACAATCGTTCTCGATACGTTCAATACTATTCTTGTAATATTCGATTTCTTTCACTGTCTGCTCGGCAAGCGAGACTTCGGAATAATCCGAGGTAAAGTCAGACTTAACCACTTCGGCATTTGAAATGCTGCCGTCGGCCCTGACAACAAACTTCACAAAAACTTTTCCTTGTCCGTTGATGTCACGCGCAGCCTTGGGGTATCTGACGTTCATGCTGAGCCACCTCATCAGTTCCTCGAATCCACCGGGATACTCAGGTGCAATCTCGCATACCTGATAGATTTCCTCTCCACCATCGGTAGTGCGTTCCTCAACATTAAAGTCTACTGTAAACGGAGCATCCTCCTTCTTGCCATTGACTACTGGAGCGGGGTTGCCCACAATGCCGGCATGGGAACCGGAAGATGTTGTAATGAATATTATACCCTTCTTGTCCTTTGCATTGTATTTCTCTTTCAGTTCGGCAGTAAGTGCACTGTTCTTTATTACCTCAATATGAGCGATTGAAGAGGATTCAAGCTCTTTAAGGTCACCATTGAACACCTTGCCATCCACGACAATGAGTGCATTATCCTTGACATCAGTGTCTACAATGACGCCGCCATTTCCAATTACAATCCTATTGTCTTTCTTCTCCGTGTCTTTCTTTTCATTGTTTACCATGCCACTGGGCAACTTGAATTGAACAGGTATGGTATATTGCACGTTCACAGGCTTGCCGCCCTGTGTTCCGGGATTCCATTTTGGCATTGAGGAAACCGCGCGAACTGCCTCTTTATCGAGCGAAGCGTCACCTGCACTTTTAACCACAGAGACATCTGAAATTGAGCCGTCCTTTCTTACTACAAACTGCACCATGACTCTACCCTGCTTGCCGGCAGCCTTTGCCTCGTCGGGATATTTGATGTTGTCGGCAAGATACTTGTACATTGCATGCGTACCGCCTGGGAACGTAGGTGCATTCTCGCATACCTGATAGACCTTGTCATCACCGTCAGGAAGTTGCTGCACATAATTTTCTGCAGTTTCCTTTTCGTTGTTAGCGACAAATTCACTACCTTTGGGGAGTGTTTCACTCTCTGTTGCATTTGCAGGTTCAACAGTAGTGAACGCAAGTGCTGCAATGGCAGCCACAGGAACGATGTACAAAGCCTTTGCACATCTCCACTTCTTGGATTTTTCTTTACACATCATAGTGATACGTTTTTTAGTTAAACTGTGATTAAAGCTGTTGGCAATAGAGTAGAGCCTTGCGCCAACGGCTTTTTTTATGATTAATAACTGGTATTGTCTTGCATTCACACCCGAATTTATTACAGCCTCATCGGCCTCGAATTCGTGTATATCCTTGAGGCTGTTCTTCATTATCCATGCAAGCGGGTTGAACCACTGCATTATTATCACGGCATCGGCAAGCACTATGTCCCATGAATGGCCGGCGCGTGCATGTGCTGTCTCGTGAATGAGTATTTCGCGCGCACCATCACCAAGGTCATCCTCGCTCACAACAACCCAACGGAACCAGCTGAAAGGTTTTTCCTTTCCGTTATGCACCCTGAGGCTTATGCCCTCGCAGCCATACAGTGAAGCATCCACTACCCTGCTGCGTGCTATTATGCGTGCCACCTGAACATACATTACCGCCAGACGCACTACAAGCAGCGCCACGCCCGCAAAATATACCACAGCTGCAAGCAACAGCCAGTTGAAAGGCTTTTCCTCTACCGGTTCAAGAGGCGGAAGTTCCAGGGCAACATCGGGGAGCTGTTCATCAAAGGCTGACATATCAATGGCAATGTCCCCGACAACAGCCTCGGGCTCTTCTGCAGCAAGGCTGTTCTCAATGGCAGCGACAAGTCCCTTGAACGGCGATTCTATACCCAGGTTCACAGCCGGAAGCAACAACGCAATGAAAACGATGGAGAGCATTATGTAACGGTTGACCTTGTGGAAAGTCTCACGGCTCATGAAAAGCATGAACAGCGACACAAGCAGTGCAAGCACAAATGCCGACTTTAATATATATATAAGGAATGCTGCCATAGTAACTTTATTTGTTCTGTTTTTCTACAAGTTCAATAAGGCTCTTGAGCTCATCGATAGAGATTTTCTCCTCTTTCACAAGCGAAGATACCGCACTGAGGTAAGAGCTGCCGAAGTAACGGCTTACCACATTGCCGAGCGTACGCTTGCCATACTCGCTTTCACTAACAGCTGCATAGTAACGGTGAGTGTTGCCGAATGCCTCGTGCGCGACATATCCCTTTGCCTCAAGACCGCGTACAATGGTCGATACAGTGTTGAAGTGCGGCTGCGGCTCATCGAGCAAAGGGATTATCTCCTTTACAAACAACGGGCCTTTCTCCCAAAAGAGTTTCATAAGTTCCTCTTCTCTTTTTGTAAGACTTTTCATAACTATATTACTTTTTTTACTTTTCAAACTACAAAAACACGCTGCGCCAACTATATTTTTTAGTTGACACAGCAAAGAACTATAATTTTTAGTTACAAAACTAATTTCAATAGTTAATAAAGGTTAAGAAAGAAGAAATAATTGAAGAATGCTGTTGAAAAGAGAATTTGTTACTAACCGCAATTACCGGAAAACAGGACATTCGCTGCTTGTGCGCACCATTACTGCGCTGTCGGGCCAAAAGCCGATGGATTCCCGGGTTCTGAACAGCATTGTGTTATTGCTGAACAGTTCCAAAGATACCCCGCTGTTGCATTTTCCTGCGAACGGGATTTCATCGGCCGCAAAATATCCTACAGCCTTATTTCCACTCTTGGGCAGTTGAAGAAAAGCTTGGGGAAAGAGTCTGTCTTCTTCATCATATTCTGCGTTCTGTATTCTGTACCCTCCAAGGAAGACACCACCGGGCGCAATGAGCAGAGAATCGTTCCTTTCAGCTACATATACATAGAAATCTTGCCAAGGGCCATTTTCCGTCCACTCCCATCTACCAATAAAAGGAGAAGGTTCAATTCCTGATATATCAAATTTGTTTGTATCAGTTACTTCCGTATCGGGTATATTATAATGCTCCTTATACAAGTCAACTACCTTTGTCGAAAAAGCAGAGTTCTCGCTACTCTTGCGGACAAGGATAGCGCTGTCGGGCCAGTAGTTCACGTTGCCTTCTATCTTGAAAGTAAGTGTATCAAATGATTTAAGTTCAAGACAGAGAGGATAATATTCATTCCGAGGGTAATTCTGAAACACACTGAAATATTGATTCACAATAGTACCTGCCGCCTTATTCCCGTTTTTGGGGACAGCAATACAAGCCTGCGGTATCACCTCTCCGGCGGTATCGCTCATTGGATTTCCCGTCATGTAAAAAGGTTCTTCCCTTTCCCAATAAAAGGATACGAGCAAAGAGTCATTGCGCTCGCCAATGCGCAGAGAGATCTTCTGCACAGTATCATTGACTCCGACGTTAACCCAATAACCCACAAAGGGTGACGGGGTAATGCCCGCAACATCTACACCCTGAGGTTTATTTCCACTGCAAGCAACCATACTTAACAGAAAAATAGAATATAAGAACCTTTTCATAATTATGAATTTTGCAAATCCAAGATTTAGTGCAAATATAATATTCTTATTGCAGGAATGACAAACTCTCCAGACTCATATCCGATACAAAACTATAAGAATCTGATTTCTGCCGATAACAAAACCATATTTTGTCATTCTATATTTGCACTGTCATTGACTCGTTTTGCTTTTCGCAACCCAAACGGCATAACCTGCGGCTATGCTGCGTTTGACCTGTTGCTGCAAAACTCGTCGATAACAAAACGTTGTTTTGTCATTTCGACAGAGCGCAGCGACGAGAAATCTCGGATATGGTCTGTTTCTTATGGTGCATAAACATTATCAAATTCACAAATAAAACAACAAAGCGGGAGAGCATATATTACACTCTCCCGCTCTATTACATTATATATTATTGCTTATCCCTTGCGGGCAACAACATTCTTCACGAAGTCCATAACCACGGGCGATGGATGAAGCACTGTACTTGAGTACTGCGGTTCATAGATTACACCAACGTACCAGTCGTTAGCAGGGAACTCGACGATATCTACCAGGCCGCTGTCGGGGTGAACACCGGTGCAGGCAAGACCTGCCTCGACAAGCTGGTCGCGGTACTCCACATTGAGTTCATAGCGGTGGTAGTGACGCTCGGTAACCTTCTCGGCGCCATAGATTGAATAGGCCTTTGTGTCCTTGGCTATTACTGTGTCATAACCGCCACGACGCATTGTGCCGAAAGGATTGCCCACGCTCTTGAGGTCCTCCATAATATCAACAATGCGGTGCTTTGTCTGGTCGTTAATCTCATAGCTGTTGGCATCGGCAAGACCTACTATGTTGCGTGCCACCTCAATTGCCATTACCTGCATACCCAAGCCGATACCGAGAGTGATTAGGTTGTTCTCGCGGCAATACCTTGCAGCTATTACCTTGCCCTCGAAACCACGTGGACCGACACCCGGACAGATGATGTAGCCATCCATGCCCTTGAGCATCTGCTCAACGTTCTCTTCGGTAATCTTCTCGCTGTTGATGAAGTGAGGCTTGATTTTGCAGTCATTATATGTACCGCACTGGTAAAGGCTCTCATGGATACTCTTGTATGCATCCTGAAGGTCGTACTTGCCCACAAGACCTATATTGATGATTTTCTTCGCATTGTTGCGGCGCTCAACGAATGTGCGCCATGGAATCATTGCTGGTGTCTCGCCAACCTCCTCGCCTGTAAGACGCAGGATAGCTGCATCGAGACCCTGCTCCTGCATCTTGATGGGTACCTCATAGATTGAGGGCACGTCAAGGCTCTGCACCACGCAGTCGGGCATCACATTGCAGAAGCTTGCCACCTTCTTGCAAAGGCCTGTGCTCAATTTGTGTTCAGCACGCAAGACAAGACAGTCGGGCTGTATACCAAGGCTCTGCAACTGCTTTACCGAATGCTGTGTAGGCTTTGTCTTGAGCTCGCCGGCAGCAGAGAGATAGGGAACATATGTAAGGTGCACGCACACTGCGCGGCGGCCAAGTTCCCACTTGAGTTGGCGTATTGCCTCAAGGAACGGAAGACCCTCGATGTCGCCAACAGTACCGCCAATCTCGGTAATCACAAAGTCGAGTTTCTCCTTTGTACTGCCACGCTTCATCTTACGCTTGATTTCATCAGTAATGTGGGGAATCACCTGTACAGTCTTGCCAAGATACTCGCCACGACGCTCCTTCTCAATAACCTCGCTGTAGATGCGGCCGGTAGTGAAGGTGTTCCAGCGTGTAGTCTTGATGTCGGTAAAACGCTCATAGTGGCCGAGGTCAAGGTCGGCCTCATGACCGTCTATTGTGATATAACACTCGCCATGCTCCTGGGGGTTCAGTGTACCCGGAGAGACGTTGATATAGGGGTCAAACTTCTGGATTGTAACCTTGTATCCTCTCGCCTGCAGGAGTTTGCCGAGAGATGCCGAGATGATACCTTTACCGAGTGACGATGCAACACCGCCTGTAACGAATATGAATTTTGTTTCAGCCATATGAATGTTATTTATTGTCTAAAAAAACTACGTCCAAAAACAAAACCCTTTGGACACGCAAAAATAATGCAAACTATGCTCACATCAAAAAAAAGTATTGATTTTTTGTGAGTATTTTTTTACATTAATTATGACACAAGTTTCAATTCCGAGTACAAGCGCTGCACCGGGAGCCCCATAACGTTGAAGTATGAGCCCACGATGTTGGACATGCCTATGTACCCTATCCACTCCTGCGCGCCGTAAGAGCCGGCCTTGTCCATAGGCTTGTATTTGGCAATGTAGTACTCTATTTCTTCATCGGAAAGAGTAGCAAATGTGACATCGGACTGCGCCACAAAACTACGTTGCACATCCTTTGTAGTTATGGTTACGCCGGTAAACACCTGATGTGTCTTGCCCGACATATTGCGTAGCATGCGACGTGCATCATCTTCATCGGCAGGCTTCCCAAGGGCAACACCGTCGAGCCACACAATGGTGTCGGCTGTGATTACAAGTTCATCGGCAGCCATCTGCGGGCGGTAGGCATCGGCTTTTTTCTTCGAGATATAAAGAGGGATATCCCCACCCTGAAGTTCAAGGGGAAACGACTCATCGACATCGGGCAATCGGCGGACCTCAAATTCAACGTCGAGCCCCTGCATAAGCTCCCTGCGACGCGGTGACGCCGACGCAAGGATTATTCTGTATTTCTTTAAGTTATCGAGCATAATGTTAGAGGTGAAAGGTGAAAACGGCAAGGTGAAAACAGACTTGCGTGGTGATATAATACCGGAGTTTACCATTAATCAGTAAGACAATTTTGGTTTAATAAAAAATGCAGATGCAAGGCTTGCGTTTTGTTCAATAAAAGCACTGATAGTTTGGTTTTATAAAATGCGTGAGTGCAAGGCTTGCAAGGTAGCATAACACTGGAGTTTACCATTAATAAGTAAGACAATTTTGGTTTAATAAAAAGTGCAGATGCAAGGCTTGTGCAGTTTTTGCAAATGGGAGTTTAGTAGACCTAAATGACCATTTATAAAAACAAGCATAACGCAGCAGATGCTTTTTTAGTGAACCAAAATAAATTACCAGCCGAAAGCATTCGCCTCATCCATCCACTTCCCCTGCGCACGCATCACCTGCTCAATGACATCACGTCCGCAGCCCTCGCCGCCATTGAGGGGAGAAATGTATTTGGAGAGTTGCTTAATCTCCATTGCTGCATCGGCGGGGCAGACGGGGAGACCGCAAATCTGCATGACCTCATAATCGGGGATATCATCGCCCATGTAGAGGATTTCTTCGGGAGAGAGTTCATACATTAGCATCAGCTCCTCAAGGCAATCTTTTTTTATTGATGCTCCGGTATACACATCCTTGATGCCAAGGCCGTTGTAACGAACTTTTACCGCCTCGGTGCGGGCGCCGGTAATTATGGCAACGTGAAATCCCGCCTTGACAGCAAGCTGCAGGGCATAGCCAT
>JAFXGX010000079.1 GCA_017536695.1 Bacteroidaceae bacterium
CATGAAGAGTGCCGATGGTATGAGATAGACCATATAGTCGCGCACAAGCGGCAGCAGTGACGGAGAAGCACCCAACCAAAGCGATATACGCTCGGGCATTGCAAGCACAAGCGCTGTAACAGCAAGGACAAAAAGCCCCGAGAAGAGCATTGCCTGGGTAGTGTTGATGCGTGCGGCCTTGACATTCTCTTTAGAGAGATGTATTGAGGCTACAACAGACGCACCCATTCCCATCATGAGCGCGAAGCCCGAGAGCACAAGGAATATGGGATAGCAGATGTTTATCGCCGCTATTCCGTGGCTGCCCACGCCCCACCCCACGAACATGCCGTCGGCCACCGTAAGCAGCGACCAGCTTGCCATGCCCATCAATGTGGGGAAAAATATCTGTCTGAAAAGTCTGGAAACCTTTACCGTTCCAAAATCAATATCATCTCTGCCTGACATAATTGTTAATTTCGCGGTTTACCGCAAAAATAACAATTGAAACTGAAAACTGAAAGGTGAAAGCGGAAAAGTTCAAGCACCGATGGTTTTATACAGAAATAAAAAGCTAAAGCCCAGACCATCTAAGCCTATAGTTTTCATCTGAGTTCTTTTATCTGTACTCTGTTGGCTGTACTCAATAAAGTTTCTCACAGACCCCCTCCCCTGCGGGACTCCCCCTAACTTAGAGGGAGAGTTTTTAGTTAGTAAACTTTCCTCTGTCATCTTTAACCCCACTTCGTGGGCTTGAACCTTGGCTGCGCTCGCTGTAAAAGCTCAAGTAAACTTGGCTTTCGCTCGCTTGGCACAAGCTTTCATCTTTCATCTGTCATCTTTCATCTTTTGATACGCATCCCGCGGGTCGTCGTTGGCAAGGTATATGACACCGCAATACTCAAAGCCGTAACGGCGCAGTATGTGGTGCATTATCACATTGTCGCGGTGCGTGTCAATGCGCACTGTTGAGCATCGTTCAAAAGCCCAGTCAAGCAGACGGCGGGCACATCCCTTGCCGGGCGCAGCAACCGCAATGCGGTGAATCACATGATAAGGTTCGTCATTTAGCCATGCGCCGCCATCGATTACCGAATATGTCGGGTCTGGCCCGGGGATGAATGCCATAGTCGCAACAACAGTGTCATCGTCGCACATCACATAGCACACTCCCGCATCAATATCCCCGCGCACAATCTCCTGTGAAGGGTAACCGCTGCCCCACTGGTGCATGTTGCCGCTTGCGCGCATGATGCCCTTTGCACAATCAAAGATGTGCATCAGCGCGGGGATATCATTATATGTTGCTTTGCGAATGTTCATATAAACGGTAAAGTGAAAGGTAAGGCTTCGACAACATGAGCAGTGAAAGGTCGCAAGTAGCGCAGATATGGTTTTCGCCCTGCGGGTCACGGTCGGCGAGTGCTGTTTGCAAGCGAGTTAAATATCAAGTTTGCTTGAATATTCAGCCACGAACGCATCCGACATTCGCAAAGCAACATATAAATTTAAACAGCTTCTTAAAATGTAGGGCTTGACGTAGAATGTGGCGAGCCGGACATAATGTCCGATGCTTGCTATTTTAAAATATCACTGATACTCGTGACAAAAGTTACATGAATTGAGTCGGGTCCCAATATCTCATTTGCCTGATGAATAAATATGTCGGTATATTCCTCTATCATGGCATCAATTTCAATATCCTTATATATTTGCTTCTCTTTTTTGATTTTGGCTATTGCCAGGAAGGTACTTGTTGTAGAGGCAAAATCAAGGTATTTTCCCTCGAGTACATTGTCGGGGGTTGAACAAAGTCTATGCACGTTTGATCCGCGCGGCATTCTTGTTTTCAAGGTCACTTGCTTGATTGTATCAAGCATAAGTACGTCGGTTACATAAGCCGATATTGAATTGAACCTATCAACATGGTCATGATTGAGGTCTTTTGAACGTGTTGGCATATGGACATATATATGAGATTCTGGCTCGTTTGTCTTTATATATTCAATTACCGGTGAGAGAAAATTACGGACATATCCTGTCACAACCGAATACGGGAATATCTCTTTCTCAAGTTGGACAATTTCCTTTTGTTTTTCGATAATCTCTTCTTGAGTTTTCACCAATTGGTGTTGATTATAGATCCAGTTGGCAATAAAGAAACCAAAAGCCAATAAGATTATACCGGACAACCACTTGAGCAATCTCTTTTCTTTTCTCTTTTTCTGTGAATATATTTGATACCTGTCATATATCTTCTTAAAGTCAACCTTAAGCAAGAATGAAACAATATGATAGAAACAGTAGCTGTTCATTTCGTTCTTGGGCTCAAACATGGGCTTGTATATAGGGCAATTGCGATTCAGAATCTCAGTATTCCTTATAGCTTTAGGCAGAAACTCCTCCTCGACACTATCTATGAATACAGGGAGTATAAGACCGGTGTCGTTATTGTGAGTAGCAAGGAAACATTCAACTTCGTGGTTAACGAATTCCGACTCAGCGGATTTGGAAGAACATATAAGAATCAAATAACGGGAGTTCTTTATACATTCTTTGATTCTATCCTCGAAATACTTGTCGGTAATAGACAACTCTTTGGTGTCTATAAAGACTTTACGTATTCTTTCGGGATCATCGGGGCAGTTCTCCTTATCAACCAATTTCTTGGGATAAGGATACTTTTCTAGTTTTTTATGAATCCAATTTGCGACTTTCTCGTCTACACATCCTCGTTTGTAACTGATGAATGCAAAATATCTTTCAGTCTCCATAGCAATATTTATTTAAAGATTAACGCTACAAAATTTTTATGACAGCAATCATTCCAGATTATATTCCGCTTTTTCTTCCTCGCTCAGCGACCAATCATGCTCCAGGTCGTTGCGGTATTTGTCAATAAGTTCCTCTAAAGGCGGGAATTCCCACACCTTTGCGGTCTTGTCCCATTCCCATGATGCTGTTACAATATATTTACCGTTGGGGCTGAATTGGGCGGAGTAGACAGGACCTTCATGCCTTAACGACTCGGTAACAGGTTCTCCTGTCTTGGCATCCCACACCCTTGCGGTATAGTCATAAGATGCCGTTACAATATATTTTCCGTCGGGGCTGAATTGGGCGGAGTTTACAGAATTTTCATGCTTTAACGGCTCGGTAACCGGTTCTCCCGTCTTGGCATCCCACACCCTTGCGGTGTTGTCATCAGATGCCGTTACAATATATTTTCCGTCGGGGCTGAATTGGGCGGAGTTTACAGAATTTTCATGCTTTAACGGCTCAGTAACAGGTTCTCCAGTCCTTGCATTCCACACCCTTGCGGTGTTGTCCCATGATGATGTTACAATATATTTCCCGTCGGGGCTGAATTGGGCGGAGTTGACCCAATTTTCATGCATTAACGGCTCGGTAACAGGTTCTCCAGTCCTTGCATTCCACACCCTTGCGGTGTTGTCCCATGATGCTGTTACAATATATTTCCCGTCGGGGCTGAATTGGGCGGACTTGACATAATCTTCATGCTTTAACGGCTCGGTAAGCTGTTCTCCTGTCTTGGCATACCACACCCTTGCGGTGTTGTCACTTGATGCCGTTACAATATATTTTCCGTCGGGGCTGAATTGGGCGGAGTAGACAGGACCTTCATGCCTTAATGACTCGGTAACAGGTTCTCCAGTCTTGGCATCCCACACCCTTGCAGTATAGTCATAAGATGCCGTTACAATATATTTTCCGTCGGGGCTGAATTGGGCGGAGTTGACACTATCTTCATGCTTTAACGGCTCGGTAACCGGTTCTCCAGTCTTTGCATCCCACACCCTTGCGGTGTTGTCATCAAATGCCGTTACAATATATTTTCCGTCGGGGCTGAATTGGGCGGAATTGACCTGATTTACATGCTGTAGAATGCTCTGGCTGTATATTCCCTCCTTCTGAGGTTTATCACACTCCCTCAGCATTATTTCAGCTTCCGGCACATATGGCCTGTCCATGTTCTTCAAATCCTTCGGCAAAGCATAAAGTGCCATGCGTAATGCCTTGGTTATATTACCTTTGTCATATTCCTTTTGTGCTTCGCTTGCAAGATACTTGGATTGGGATATCAACAATTTATTCTGTTTTTCTTTTATCTCATTGTTGGCCCAATAGAAATATCCGCTGATAAGCATAGAAACAACGACCATAAAAGCAGCTATGGTACCCCATATGATACGGCGTTTTTTCTGCTCGCGTGTATGACGTTGCCAGAGAGTGTCGAAACGCAGGCCGAACATTCGGGCCAGTATCTTTATGGCGGCAGCCTCTCGCCCTATTTCATTGACATTTGCAGCAAGAAGTTCTTTGTTACCCTTCATGTTGAGTAGCGCTTCGGGATAACATTCCGTTGCTTCATCTCCCGAAAATGGAACTCCTTCAATTACATATGGAATTATGCGGTCGGCACGACCAGAATCAATGAAAGATTGTGCTTCTTTACAAACCCAAGGACTCTTGGCGCTTCGTGGAGAGCATACAATAATAAGCCACTGGGAGTCATTGAGAGCTTTCTTTATCTCTTCTGCCAATATTCCAGGTGTCAGGTCTGTAACATCTCGGAATATAGGACGTACATTCTTTGGCAAATCTGTACGCCCGTTCAGGTTAGTGGGGAAACGGTAATGCTCAAGTTTATCCTGCAGACATTTTGCCTGCTTTTCATCTTCGCGTTTGTAACTTATGAATGCATAATATCTCTTATCCATAATAATGCTGTGATTGTGTACAACAAATATATATCATTCCCCCAAAGCAAGCAAACATATATTTACCTTATTTAAAAACTTATTTATCGTTAAACAATACTAATTTTATCGTTTTTCTTGATTGTTTTATTGTTTTACGATAAATTTGATGTACATTTGCAGTGAGCAGAGATTCCTCACTACGTATCGGAATGACAAAACAAAGCTTTGTTTTGGGTCGGTCCCGTGGTACTCAAGTTGCAGCAGAGGATTATGCTTGCATTATTTACCGTTTAAAAACACTCAAAATTATGGAAACAAAAGGTTACAAAGGAATGATGGCAGTGACAATATTCGCGTCGTTGTTGTGTGTTGTGAGCATTGTATGGATTTTAGTCCAGAGCTATTTTGTATGTACAGAAAGCGGCGAAGGCTGCATTGTATGGCATGAGGAGTTCTACCCACTCCAGGCAGGGATATTCGCCGGGCGTCTGCTGTTCAAGTCAATGTCCTATGCTCTTATCATTGTTTTTCTCATCAAACAGCTGAATGCCATAAAAAGCGGTGTGCTTTTTCCGAACGTCAATGTAAAGATTATCTATTCGATTGTAGCGTGCTATTTGATAGGTAACATCTGTGATGACAATATATCGACAGCCTTAATCTGTGGAGACAACGGAGCGTTTGTAATAAACAGTGACACATTGCTCTATGCCGCATTGCTTGTGATTTTTGCACTTATATATAAGGTTGCCGTAAAAGTGAGCGAGGAGAATAATTTAACGATATAAAGAACGCACTATGTCAATAATAGTAAACATTGATGTCATGCTTGCGAAGCGCAAGATGACCTCGGGCGAACTTGCCGAGAAGGTGGGGATTACCCAGGCGAACCTCTCCATCCTGAAGACAGGGAAGGCCAAAGCTGTGCGTTTCAGCACTCTCGAGGCGATATGCAAGGCTCTTGACTGCCAGCCTGGCGATATACTTGAATACAGGGAATAAGATGAAGAGGTTTGTTATAGTTTCAGTGCTTGCGGTATTGCTTGGTGTTTGCAATGCTGTGGCGCAAGAGCGCACCGTAACTCTGAAAGCAGCGAGTAGCGACAGCACCGCGCGCATATATGCATTGCCCGAAGCGGTTGTGTACAGCGGAAAGAAAAAGAGCAAGAAACTTGCAAACAAAGGAGTGCGCGTGGCGGGGGCAAGGACTGCGTGGACACCCGACAATCTTGGGCAGGAGATTGGTTCCGTCGTTGAGAGCGGCAATATATTCCGGGTGCAGGAAATATCATTCAACGTGATGTCAAACGGCATTGCAGGCCTGAAATTATGCATAAACATTTATGCCTTGAATGAAGAGAAAATGCAGTACTGCAACATAATGCACACTCCAATGTATGTAGATGTTCCCATGCTTTCTGCCAAGCAAGAACTGACAGCATACCCCACAGAAGAACTATTCCTTGCTCCCGGACGTTATTTTGTTGCCGTCAGAATGACAGACTGCGACGCGGCAGTCAAAGAAAAATGGAGCGACAACACCATGTGGGACAACAGGAAAAGGTACAGCATGAGCAAGCAGAGCATTAACTTTCCGCTTTACCTCAAGAGCAGCTACACACGCAAAGGCACAGCCGATGAACTTGAAAAAGTCCCCGTCAATATGGGACTGACTGTGAAAGGCATTGAGTACAGATAGTGAGCAACCATATTATTAACGTGAGTTCGATATAAAATTTTCGCTATAAATTGGTGTGTTTGTATAGTGTTTGTCATCTCGACTATTCCTTAATGAAAATATTAAAGAGGTTTTGATGAGCTTTAGCGAGTAACGTATGTGAGAGATCTCTTTTTTTTGCAATGTTTTTGAGATTTCTCGTCGCTACGCTCCATCGAAATGACAGGTTCGCAATTTGAACGAGTTTATATCGAACTGACGTTATTATTATTGAAAATAGCAATAACACCTATTGACAGAAGTATGAGTTGAAGAGTGTGCCGTATGAGAGTTCTGCGGTAATTTTGCACGCTGAAATCCAAAGACATAAAAAATGATGACATTCTTCGAAAATCTTCTCTTCGGGACAAGCATTGCCCACTCCATGATTATCCTTGCCTTGACTGTCGGCATAGGTGTGTACCTGAGCAGGATAAAGGTCGCAGGCATATCATTCGGCGTGACATGGGTCCTGTTTATCGGAATCATTCTATCGCACTTCGGTATGACGCTCGACAGCGAATTGCTTCATTTTGTAAAGGAGTTCGGTCTCATCCTTTTTGTATACTCGATAGGTCTGCAGGTGGGCCCGGGATTCTTCTCCAGTTTCAAGGCCGGAGGACTCAAATTGAATGCTGTTACCTGCATAATAGTTTTGTTTGACGTTCTCATGGCATTGTTGCTGATATTCACGACCGGCGAAAGCGTCGATACCGTAACGGGAATAATGTCGGGAGCTGTGACAAACACACCCGGAATGGGTGCTGCGGCATCGGCGTTCAAGGATATGTTCGGCTACGAGAGCCCTAACATTGCATTGGGCTACAGCGTGGCATACCCACTGGGTGTCATAGGTTGCATATTGGCAATCATTGTCCTGAAGGCATTTTATAAAGGGGAAAAACGTTTTAGCAGAGAAGAGGATAACAGCGTGAACATTGAGCGTATATCACTCTGTGTCACAAACCCCGGAATCGCAGGCCTCACTCTCGAGGAGATACGCATGAGAAGCAAGCTAAACTTCATCGTTTCGCGGATAATGGACAGCTCTACGGGGCATTGCATGATTGCCGACTCGCAGTGCAGACTCAAATGCGGTGACAGGATACTTCTCATTGCCGACAAGGAGATACATGACAGCCTCACGACTCTTATCGGCGAGCCCGTTGAGCAGGAGTGGTTCAGAAACGATGAGAATCTTATTTCTCGCAAGATAACATTCACAAATCCCAAACTGAACGGAACGAAACTTGGCAAGCTGAATATAAGGCATCAGTTCGGCGTGAATGTGACACGTGTGCACCGTGCCGGCGTTGAGCTTGCTCCCACGGCAGGGTTCCGCCTTCTGGTAGGTGACATTGTAACTGTCGTTGGACGTGAAACTGCCGTAAATGACGTTAAGAAAATGCTCGGCGACGAGAGGAAGTACCTTGACCACCCTAATCTGATACCTATTTTCATTGGAATAGCATTGGGATGTGTACTCGGCAGCATCCCTCTCAGCGGAACACTCTTGTCGACACCGTTGAAACTGGGATTGGCCGGCGGCCCTCTTATCGTTGCTATACTGGTCAGTTATCTGGGCCCCAAAATGGGTGTCGTGACATACACAACCACAAGTGCGAACCTCATGATAAGGGAAATAGGCATCACGCTTTTCCTGGCCTGTGTGGGTCTGGGCGCCGGTGGCGAATTCGTCAACAGCATAGTGAACCGCGGCGGGTACATGTGGATTCTTTATGGTGCACTTATAACCGTGGTGCCGATAATGATTGCAGGTATCATCGGGCGATACTTGCTTCGTATAAGATACAGCACTCTTGCAGGAGTAATCTCGGGCTCTTGTACCAACCCGCCGGCATTGGCTTTCTCGAACCAGCAGAGCAAAGGCGGCGAGGCTGCCGTGGGCTATGCGACGGTATACCCTCTTGCAATGTTCCTGAGGATACTTGTCGGGCAGATGATGATTCTTCTTTTGTGCTGATGTGATTATACATCCCGTGCTGCTTCAATGTTGATTTATGGTGCCGATGTTGAGAAACTGCCATTATTTTATTATCTTCGCGGACAACACCGGATATAACCAAAATGAAACATAAGATGAGAAAGATTTTTTATTCACTAATTACATTATCGTTTATGATAGGTATTGCAGCATGCGGTTCGGGCAACGGCACAACAGCCGGCGAGGGAAACACAATCCTTGCCGAGAGCAAGGCACCGTTCGGCGCCCCTGAGTTCGACAAGTTCAAGATTGAAGATTACAAAGAGGCCTTTGACATCGCCTTGGCCGAGAAACGTGCCGACATAAAGGCTATTATCGAGAACGGCGATGAACCTACGTTCGCCAACACTATCGATGCGCTTGAGATGAGCGGCAAGACGCTTGATAAGGTAAGTTCTATCTTCTTCAACCTTAACGAGAGCGAGAACACTCCCCAGATGACCGAGATTGAGGAGTATGTGGTTCCCAAATTGACAGAACTGAGCGGATACGTATACATGAACGACACGCTGTTCAACCGCATCCGTTCAATATACGACAAAAAGGAGACACTGGGCCTTGATGAGGAGCAGATGATTGTGCTCGACAACTATTATCAGGCGTTCGTACGCGGCGGCGCGCTCCTTAACGAAGAAGACAAGGCTGTGCTGCTTGACCTTGATACTAAGATTGGCCTTGCACAGATAAAGTTCAGCAGCAACCTGCTTGCCGACAACAAGGCATTCAAGCTTGTCATCACCGACAAGGCCGACCTCAGCGGATTGCCACAGAGTGTCATTGACGCCGCAGCAAGCGAGGACGGTGCCAGCTGGACATTCACACTCGACAAGCCAAGCTGCATACCGTTCCTGCAGTATGCCGACAACCGTGCGCTTCGCGAAAAGGTATACAAGGCATATTATGGCCGTGGCGACAACAACGAGAATGACAACAAGGCTATCATAAAGGAGATTCTTCAGTTGCGTCAGCAGAAGGCAAAACTCCTTGGATTCGAGAGCTTTGCGCATTTCGTGCTCGATGAGAAGATGGCAAAGACACCCGAGGCGGCACTCGACCTCCTGAACAGGATTTGGGAGCCGGCTGTAAAGCGTGCGGCCGAGGAGCGTGCCGAGCTTCAGAAGATAGCCGACCGCGAAGGTGCCGGAATAAAAATTGAGGGTTGGGACTGGTTCTACTACACCGAGAAGCTGCGCAAGGAGAAGTATGCGCTCAACGATGGGGTAATCACTCCTTATTTCAAGCTTGAGAATGTTTTGCAGGGTGCATTCGACTGCGCGACAAAGCTCTATGGAGTTACATTCGTGAAGCGTAACGACATCCCGGTATATCATCCCGAGGTAAGCACATACGAGGTTCTCGACAGCGAGGGCAAGCATCTGAGCATCTTCTATACCGACTTCTTCCCGCGCGACACAAAGCGTCAGGGTGCCTGGATGACAAACTTTGTAAATCAGCGCAATATATGTGGCGAGGAGGTACGTCCTATGGTTGTGAATGTATGCAACTTCACAGCACCGCAGGGCGACACACCGGCGTTACTCAACATAGACGAGACACGCACGCTGTTCCATGAGTTCGGCCACGCACTGCATGGAATGCTGACTCAGACACACTACCCCAGCGTCAGCGGCACTAACGTGAAGCACGACTTTGTGGAACTGTTCTCGCAGGTAAACGAGAAGTGGGCAATACATCCCGAGGTTATGCCTACATTCGCAAAGCACTACAAGACCGGCGAACCTATCCCGGCAGAACTTATCGCGAAGATGCAGCAGAGTGCATACTTCAACCTTGGATTCGAGACCACCGAGCTTGTTGCCGCAGCGTTGCTCGACATGAAGATGCACCTCATTGAGGATTACAGCGACTTCGACTGCAACGAGTATGAGAAAGCGTTGCGCCAGGAACTTGGTTTCATTCCCGAGATTGAATACCGTTACCGAAGCACAAACTTTGCACATGTGTTCGGCGGCGGCTATGCAGTAGGTTATTACGCATATCTGTGGGCCGAGGTGCTCGACTGTGATGCATTCGAGCTGTTCAAGGAGAAAGGCGTGTTCGACCCTGCTACAGCAGCTGCATTCAAGAACCTGGTAGAGATGGGCGGCAGCAAAGACCCCATGCGTGAGTACCGCAAGTTCCGCGGAGCTGATGCCAACCCAGACGCACTCCTGCGTGCGCGCGGCCTTATCTGATAACGGACCTATTTCCACGAAAAATTATGGAAGAAAGAGTTGAAAAAGCCGTAGCGCTCTTCAAGGAGGGTTACAATTGCAGCCAATCGGTGGTTGCGGCATATGCCGACCTTTATGGCTTTACACAGGAGCAGGCGCTGAAGATGTCCGCATCATTCGGCGGAGGCATCGGACGCATGCGACAGACATGCGGTGCTGCATGCGGACTGTTCCTGCTTGCCGGGCTTGAGAGCGGTTGCACCGAAGGCAAGGACCGCGAAGGCAAGGAAGCAAATTACAAGATGGTACAGGAGTTTGCCGAGGAGTTCAAGAAACGCAACGGTTCGCTCATATGTGCCGAACTGTTGGGACTCTCAAAGAGCGCCCCTACCCCGACTACACCGGAACAACGTACGGCCGAGTACTATAAGAAACGTCCTTGCGTTAAAATGGTGGAAGAGGCTGCCCGTATTTTCGGAGAATATCTTGCGAACAGATAAGAAACAACACTGTATCTACTGCGGATGTGCTGCTATCGGCACATCCGCTTTTTTTATTGTACAATCCTTTTTCTGCAATAAAAAACAGTCCGTTTTTATAAAAAAACAACCAAATTGATTGAAAATCACGCATTTTTATTTGTCAAGTCGTTTTTTTGTTGTACTTTTGCACCCGAAATCAAAAACAGGGGGTCAGACACGAGTCCGTTTATACATAAACAATTGTTTGACAATGTTTTGTTTTCAGGAGTGAGTTTGGCTATATTAATGTTGAATTAAATAACAGAAGAAATTATGATTGAGAATGCTGGTGCATTTGCAGGCCGCATCTGGACTGCTTTGAACGAGACAGAGGGTCTCACATTGAAAGAGATTAAGACAAAGGCTAAGTTGAAGGAGAAGGAGCTTTACCTCGGTTTGGGTTGGTTGCTCCGCGAGGACAAGATTTTCTCTTGCGTAGCAGGCGAGGAGGAGATTTTCGCTCTCAAGTAATCAAAAGCCTAAAAGCTTATATAAATAATCCCGATGCATTGCATCGGGATTATTTATTTCATATCCTTTCAGGTTCATCACTTTCCGTTCATGTACTCACGATATCCCTCAGGAAGTACCTCCGTCAACCGCAAATCATAAATCGGGGCCTTGATGTCAATTTCACGAAGTCGCTTGTTGGAACAGATATCCAAATGGGCAAACATCTTCTTCATCCTCTCTTTCTCCTTCTTGGAAGAACATTCAGTAACAATCTCACATATTCTCTGTTCATCGGCACTCAGTGGGCGATAACGGAGTAATAACTGTTCCACACACCAACGGTTGTGCTCAACGTACGCGAGTTCTTGCAACACATCTCCTTCTATCCTTGCATCCCCTGCCAAAGGATTGAATGGTTTGCCATCTGCAGTGGTTATACAGCGGAACTTGGTCCACATTGTAGAGATATTATAATGAACCGACCACATTTTGGCTGAAGTCGACTTTCCTTCGGATGTTACAACATTATTTTTCTTTAGTCTTTCAACAATTTCCTTATGCAATTCCTTCCTGTTCTTCAGTTCTTTATCGTTCTCGTATGCATCCTCCCACTGTTTCTTTATTCCCTCTATAATATCTTCACGTCCCTCTTTGGGAATATTGGTTGAATATATCTCATCTATAACCTTTGAATCAAGGCCTTTTTCGGATTTCAGACAATGGTACAGCATCCTGACTGACTGTTCCGCAAGGCAGTCTGAATATGCCGAGCCTGTGTATTTCCCGACAACGGAAACAACTCTTTCCAAAGAGTTGTCATAGCACTCACCTGTCATGCCAAACGCTTTCAGACGTTTGTTATATCTTGCATTCAAATTAATCTGATTGACAAGTTCATTATTCAGCTTCTGGTACACAAGAACCTGCAATAACGATTTAGAGCCGTAAACTTCATCGCTTATATACGCAGCAGCTGCTATTGCCCTACTGTTCTCGGGCAAACAAATGGCTATAGTCAGTTTTGCATTCCGGTTTGCTGCGGCATCGACCAGATATTGTTGAACATAAGGTGATTCTAATGAGCCATTAACAAACTCCCATTCTATATCAACAAAGTCACCGCCCAGGGTTTTTGAATCGTACTTGCAAGCATTTTTTTTCTCATTCAACGGAGATACCCATTTATATTTATCGACATCAGCATATATATTATCAGCTATTGCGTTTACGTAGCGTTGGCGGGCCAATGAAAACATCTCCTTGAAACGTCCTTTAAAGAAGTTCATTTCCTGCTTCATTGATGAGTCTATAAAGGTTATACGTGTACGTATTTTGCATTCTTCCTTGAAATTCGGATAGTGAGCCAAATGGGCAGCTTCAACAGCAAGTGCAACACCCATACGGGACATACCGACAATGACAAGATGAACAAATTTTTCATCATCGGACTTTATACCGTCATATCCCTCAAGTGGCAGATATGAGTTGACATTCACATTATAATTACTCTCAAAACCTTCAAGCGGAACCCATTCAGACTCATTCTCCATGCCTCTGCGCATCAGCTCCTGGCGGACAAGGACCTTCTGTGCCCACATCTCATAATAATTGAAAGGAGAGAACTTTATCTTCTTGTCATTTATATCCGTTGTCTGAATTATATTGAAAGTAGCCTGATATTCAAACATCGCCTTACACACAAGACGGTAATCTTCCTTACTTTCATTATCGATGTAAAAACATTGTACATCCTTTATCAGTTCGCTTATATGCTTTATGCACATCATGTTCATAGTGTCATGATACGACTCCTTATCATCATTCCGTACATTCTCGCCAAGCACATACACCTCCTTGGCGTTCTCAAGCACAAGTTTTTCCAAGTCGGTTTCTGATGTCCTGCTGCCATAATAGATGACCACCATCTTCTGCTCCTCTTTATTCAGCCCTGTGAACAGTTCGCGCCTGAAACTTACGACATCACGGGTGGTCTGTATAATCACGTATGTCCTGTTGCCCCAGATGCGGTTCCATAGACTACCGTAGCCCTTCTCCTGCCTTATCTGTGCCATAATCTGCCTTACAATACCGAAAACGACATTGTTGCCACCGATGATGACATAGTGGCGTCTTCCGCCAAGGTGACGTCTTTTATAATATACCTCTCCATTTTTGATACGTTCCTTTCGGCTGTCGAAACAACCGACCAAAGAAGAGACTAACAAGCCGTTGAGCAGCAGTATGCCGCACAATGCGACAATAGCTGCAGTAATACGCCCCCATTTGCTTGTCGACATGTGCTGGTTACCGGGGTCTACATAATGATAATATACTGTCCAGAAGAGGCCTGGATTCTCCTGTTTCTGTTTGACTGAGCATGGCAGCTCATTGTCGCCGCACTCGTACAGCTCTTTTGCGTATACCAGTTCTTTATCATCCAACATACCGGTATATGAAAACACACTCAGTATGGCGGCCAGGAACGTCGGCATTAATAGAGAAACGCAAATGAACTTCATCACATAATTGCCGTACTGAAGATGCCTGTCAAAACTTATTCTGCGGTATCTCCATAAATGTATGAATTGCCCGACATATATTATACATAAGATTGCAGCGATTCCCATCAGTATATATGTACATATAGATTCTTTGATGAGAATCAGCAGAATCATAGTTGCAAGGCCGAATACCGCAACAATAATATCCAGTATCTTCAGTGAGTTCAGGTTCATATTACAAGCAATTTGATTTGACAAGGCCACAAGACTTTCATCCATGCAGTTCAGCAGCCTATTTTCACGGTTTACTGCAAATGTAGTAAAAATTGTTAAAAGCTGTTTATTTGGAACTGACTTATTGATTTGTTGATGCACAAAAAACTTCAGCAGATTGTCATTGAACGACCTACTGAAGTTGAATGGATATTTGCCCTATTATTACATTGCAAATCTTACCATACAGACAAACCAGCCCAACAGGCGGCTCCAACATGAGCGTTGCTTGTAGATTTCCTTTGTAAGCTTGAAACTGCGCTGCTTGTCCAGTTCGATGTAGTGCTGAAGTTCTTCGGTATCCTCTTTCCCGAAGATGAAGAGATTGGTCTCGTAATCATACATAAGGCTGCGGCTGTTGAGATTGGCCGAACCTATTGTGCAGAACTTGCCGTCGATGCACATCACTTTCGCATGGTTGAAACCTCCAGTATACATATACACCTCTGCACCACGTTTCATAAGTCTGTAGCCCTCACGCCACACGCCATCAGGAATCGCCTTGATGTCGCCTTCGGCCGACAGGAGAATCGTGACTTTCACACCATCATCTATAGCCTTTTCAAGCGCTTTGCTTACAATCGGCATCGGTATGAAATAGGGGTTTATGAGTGTTATGCTGTCCTTTGCTGAATGGATTGCATTCGCATAGGCACGTCTCATCCTCTCAGGGGTCTTGCGTGGCCAACGGTCAACCACTGCAATATCTGCTCCACCTTCAGGCGTATGTTGCGGATAGTAGACATCCCCTTCGATATGTTCGCCACTCTCCTGCTCCCATGTCTCGAGGAAAATGCGTTGAAGTTCATTGACAGCCTCGCCTGTAACCCTCGCGTGCATATCGCGCCATTCTCCCAATCCCTCAATGCCATTGAGATAATAGTCGGCCACATTTATACCTCCCGTATATCCTATTTTGCCGTCAATGACAACAATCTTGCGGTGGTCGCGCGAAAATGCGTGGTTTATCCACGGGAAGCGTATCGGGTCGAACTTGACTATCTGAATACCTTGTGCCCTTATAGCCTCAAGGTCTTTGTTCTTGAGCGGACTGTCGTTGGACATGTTTCCGAAGGCATCGAACATCGCACGCACCTCAACACCTTCCCTGACCTTCTTCACAAGAGCCTCTATGAGCACCTTGTTAATTGAGTCGTTGCGAAAATTGAAATATTCAAGGTGTATGTGGTGCTTCGCCTTAGAAATATCATCGAGCAGGCTGCCGAACTTCGCATGCGCACCATTAAGGACCAAGACGTCATTATTCTTGGTATAAGGGATGTTCTTCTTCTTGATATATCCGATGAATGCCGAGTCGGAGTATTCGTGGTTACTGCGCTCGATAGCCACAAAACTGCTGCACGACGCCAACAACAGCGCCGAGCAGAGAATCAGGAACGGATAGAACAGTTTTCTCCTCATTTGTACTCTAGAACACGATGATTCTGCACATTGATTGCAAAAGTCCTGCGAAGTTACAAAAAAACGGGGAGAATTCTTTTCCTAAAGCATCGGTTTATTGTCAATTATCCAATATCAGTACCGATATTTCAAGTCTCTTCCGTCAACTCCCTAATCTGCGCAAGCATAGCGTCAATCTTACCGAGAGTCCTGAAATGTATCTTCAATCCTATGATTCCGCCGATGAGTGCTCCGACGGCCATACCTATCATGAGGCTTAACCCGATGCCCCTCATAGGTATTACATACAGCGTCTCATAGCTCATGGCCAAGAGCCACAGCAGGACAACAGGCACTGCAAACCATAGCCAGCGGGCATATTGTCTCCTGAGTTTCACGAGGTCGTATGTCTCTTTTATAAGGTCGGCGCTAAGTTCTTTTGCCTTCAGCAGATTCTTGTGCTGCAGATACGTGGCCGCAGTACAGACAAGCAGCATGACAAGTGTCGCGGCCTGCATATAAACCGAGTAACCATAATAGTGCTGCATCCAAAGGCAATATATGGCAGCAAAAAGGCCTATGAAAATCATTCTCACAGCCGTCCTGTTTATCTCATCGAGCTTGCCCTTGATTGCCTTACGCAAATGTTGTTCCTTGACAATCTCCTGTCTCTCGAGTTTTTCTTTCAGAAGATTCATCTGGGCCTTCATGCTGTCAAGCTCATTATACATTGAATTGTTATCCATGGCTGTTGCGTTTAAGACATTCTTTTAAGTTGTTCACGTATTCTCACAAGGCGCACCGACACGTTCTTGGCGCTTATGCCTACGATAGCGCCAATCTCTTCGTAGCTGAGGTTCTCGAGCCATAGAAGGACGATAGCCCTGTCAAAATGACCCAACCTGCATATGCGGTCACGCAGCATCCTTATTTGACGCGTATCCTCATCGCTGTCTTCAAAGAGGTTTATCTCCATTGACAACGGCACTGTCTCTCCCTTTCTGCTCTTCTTTCTCTCGGCAGTTATGCATGTATTCAGACTGACACGCCATATCCATGTCTTTATATCACTCTTGCCCTGGAACTTCGCAAATCCTTTCCACATGTTTATCAATGTATCCTGGAAAAGGTCGGCAACCTCATCGGCATCATTGGAGAACATATAGCACACGGTGTATATCGTGCTGCGATGCCTCCTTGCGACCGCCTCGAATTCTTTCTCAAGATTATCCATATAAGAAGATGTTTAAACTCTACTTTCCAATAATTTGACGCCAATAATTCCTGAAAACTACAAAAGTATGCAGAAATTTTGCAAAAATGCAATGACATACTCTCCTGCATTTGCGTATTTGTTGGTTTCAGGCAATGCAGGAGAGTATGTCATTATGCGATATCAAGAACGGTTATAAGCAAATCTTGTCGTATGCGCTCTTTATCTGCCCCAGCGCTTTCTTCAATACAGAACGTGGACAACCGAGATTCATACGCATGAAACCTGAACCTCCCTCGCCGAATGTCGCACCGTCATTCATTCCTACCTTAGCTTCGCGGATGAAGAACCTGATAAGCTCATCATGCGGTAACCCGAGACCGCGTGCGTCAAGAAATACAAGGAATGAAGCCTGTGGACGAATCATGTCCAATTTAGGCATATTGGCCTTGAGAAAATCCTCCATATAATCGATGTTAGCCTCGACATAATCGAGCATCTGGGAAAGCCACTCATCACCCTCGTTATAGGCTGTCGCTACGGGAGCGGTAGCGAACAGATGCGCCGAATCAAGCTCATTCTTGCGTAGGAAATCATTGTACTGCCTGCGTAACCCGTCGTTCTGTATAATATGGTACGAGCTTTTGAGTCCTGCGATGTTGAAGGTCTTGCTTGCAGCCATAAATGTAATGCTGTTATTTTTCGCATCCTCGCTGACTGTTGCGAATGGAGTATGCGTAAAGCCTTTGAATGTCATGTCGCAGTGTATCTCATCACTGACGATGAGTACATTGTTCTGCACACAGATATCACACATACTTTGCAATTCGGCCTTGCTCCATACACGGCCGCACGGGTTATGGGGATTACATAGCAGGAACAGTTTGCAGCCTTTGACTTTTTCCTCAAAGTCGGTAAAGTCAACCTCAAGCTGACCGTTGACAAGCTTCAGAGGATTTGTCACAAGAGTACGCCCAAGCTCTTTTGTGACATTGTGATATGGAGCATATACCGGTGGTTGGATAAGTACCTTGTCACCAGGTGCTGTAAAACACTGCAAAGCAAAAGAAATCGCAGGAACAATACCGCCCACGAAGCCAATCTCCTCGGGGCTTACATCCCATCCGTAGCGGCGTGACACCCAGTTCTGTATCGCCGGTTTCCAACTGCTGTTGGTGAATGTATAGCCAAGCACTTCATGCTCAAGCCTCTTGCGTATGGTTTCAACAATGAAAGGCGGCGTCTTGAAGTCCATGTCGGCAATCCACATAGGAATTACATCCTCGGTACCGAATATCTCTTTCACATTGTCAAACTTAAAGCAGTCCGTATGTTCGCGCTGAACAATTTCGTCAAAATCGTATTTCATTTTCCTGTTTGATTTCTATTCTTTTCTCCTTAATATTATAAACAACCCCTTCATCATCAAGGAAAGTATTCAACGCCCCGCTCTGCGACAGTTCATCAACAGTTCCAGTCATGAGCTTGCCTCCGTTCATAAGCCATATCCTGTCGGCCATGCGCAGTGCGATATCCACATCATGGGTAGAAACAATTATCCCTTTCTTCTCATTCCTTGCCACGCGCACCAGCAAACGCATCAGATGTACCTTACTGGGATAATCAAGATAGGCGGTCGGTTCATCTAACATTATGACGGCAGTCTGCTGTGCAAGAGCCTTGGCAATCATGCATTTCTGTCTCTCGCCGTCGCTCAGCGCCGCAATATCACGCAGGGCGAACTTCTCAATGCCCATTGCCTTCATTGCTTCTGCCGCTACAGCCTTGTCATTGTCGGACAACACTCCGAGAAAGTTAGTATAGGGCGTACGGCCCAACGAGACAAGTTCCCTCACGCTCATGTTTGCGACTGATGAGGTATCAGTAAGCACCACAGCCATTTTCCTTGCGAGCTGTGACATAGAGATTGACTCCAGAGGTGTACCGTCATATGTTATTGAACCACCCAATGGGCTGTTATATGCTGCAAGCGTACGCAAGAGAGTTGACTTTCCCGCACCGTTCCTGCCTATTAGCGCTACAAGCTCGCCCTTGCCGAGCGAGGCGTTTATACCGTCTGCAACGGTATAAACGCCTCTTTTGCCTGTATAGCCTATCGACAAATCCTTTATGTCGAGTGCAGTATCAGTCATCACTTGTACTCCATCCACTCATTAAGCTGCTCGAGAATCTCGTTCTTCATATCCTCGGGCATGTTAAGGATGCGTGCAGTATGGCTTCCGCCGGGCTGTATGAACACTTTCACGTTCTTTTTGTTGCGGTCGCGCATCCATGTGATACCGCTTGCAGTCCATGGGTCAACCTCGCCGTAGATGAGAATCATCTTGGGGTCGTTCTCGGTGTAGAAGTCTGTAACGAAGCGATAGTTGCTGTCATCGAACTTGACATCGGCAAACTCCTCGGGAAGAAGCACGCGTTTCAAATAACCCTCAATATCCTCCTCGTTGACATACTTGTGGAAAGGCTCGATATTATAACCGTAATATCCGAAGTCCTTCACAGCCTGAACGAAGAAAGATTCAATGCTGTTCTCGGCTGCGAAATAGTCGGGGCCGCACATCTTGATGAAGTAGTCTACAATTGTCTTGTCATCGGAATCAAGCGCCGGTATTGTGCTTACCGGTGTACCCCACTGCCACATAGAGAACTGATACTCGAGTACCAGAAGGTCATAGATGGTAGAAGACGGTACGCGGAACACGAGTCCCTTCTCGTTGCAGTAGTCATCGAACATAGGCAACAGACGCTCCTTGCGCTCAAAAAGCTCTATCTGGAAATTGCGGATAGCATCGCGGTTCGCCTTGGTGGATACACGCTCAAGGAATGACTCATGACGGCCATCCTCCACAGCACCGCTCAAAGGACCTACATAAGGCACAGAGACATCAAGGTCCTCGGGATAGTATGCGCGGAGGAAAATTGATGTAGAACCGCCCTTGCTGATACCTGTCGAAGCCCACTTCTTGTTGTAGAAAGGCTTGAAAGATGTAATGATTCTGTGGTAGTCCTCCATTGAGTTCGCAATGGTCAGATACTCCCAGTTGCACGGCTCGGGAGTAGACTCAAGGAAATAACGGTACTCCACAAAGATGATGTTGGCATCCATTATCTTTGTCAGCTCCTCCATGTAGCGGGGATTGTTGAATGCATAGTCGGCACCATAGCCCTCGGTAACCAACACGACAGGACGGTCATATCCACGGTGTCCGAGCATCACACGCTGCTCGAATGTGCCTGCTGACGGGTTCTTCGGGTCAAGCAACTGTGTAAACTTCATAAGATAGTACTGACGTGTTGTGTCAGCCTTCTCAATCTTTTCGAAACTCTTTACATGTTCAATGCCTTTGAGCATCTTTTCAATCTCATTGACCTGTGCTGTTGCTGCAAAAGCGACAAACAGGAACGAGAGCAGGAATAAAAATCTTCTGTTCATATCATATTGAATTATTATAGACGGATATATCTACATCAATTGTACAACATTTTACAAAATTAAGCAAAGTTGGGGGCAATGCAAAATTATCCGCGCTTTTTTAAAGGCTGTGATGAAACACCAACCGACACTTTGCGGCAGAAAATCGTTTTTTAAGAAGTAAAGGGAGTAAATAAAGCAGAATAGATGGAATAATCTTTAAAACATCTTAACAGGCTACATTATATATTATATTTTGAGTAATTTTGCAAAAATTTACGCGGTACTTAAAATAAGAGCCACGTCAGATAGATTAATGATGAATAGAACCGGATATATTTTCCATATACTTTTGCTCGTTATGCTTCCCTTGCAGCTTATTGCACAGGGAGAAAAGACACGCATATACGGCAAGATAACCGATGCCGGCAACAAGGAGCCGCTGCCATACGCATCGGTGCGTATAAGCCGCACATCAATAGGCAGCAGCAGCGACAACAACGGCAACTTCTCGTTCTATGCTCCGGCCATGCGCGACACGCTAATTGTCTCGAGTGTAGGATATCAGGAGAAGCGCATAGCACTGTCGGCGAAGACACGCTTGCCTATAAAGGTTTCACTGAAACCGGCCGACTACACCTTGTCGGAGCTTACCGTAAAGCCGAAGAAAGAGAAATACAGGAAGAAGGATAACCCCGCTGTAGCGCTCGTAAGGGAGATTATAAGAAAACGCGATGACAACTCGCCAAAGAACAAGGAGTATTACAGCCGTGACCGCCATGAGAAACTCAATGTCGCAATAAACAACTTCAATGCCGAGAGCAGAAACCACTTCGGCAAGCAGTTTGCCTTTTTGGAGCAGTATATCGACACCTCGCACATATCAGGTGAACCGATACTCCACATTTCGGCACGTGAGCTCATTGCTACCGACTACTACAGGAAAGAGCCCAAGCGTGAGCGTCAGCATGTCAAGGGCAGAAAAAGGAACGGCATCGATGACATGTTCTCAACTGTAGAGATTGAGGCATTGTATGAAGAGACATTCAAGGACGTTGACATTTTCCAGGACAACATCTCGCTGTTCGGCAACAAGTTCATGAGTCCTCTCTCGAAGCTGGGCCCGACGTTCTACAAGTACTACATCATGGACACCATTGCCATGAATGGCGAGGATTGCATTGACCTTGCCTTCACACCGTTCAATGTAGAGTCCTTCGGTTTTACGGGTCACATATATGTAACGACCGATTCAGGACGTTTCGTGAAATCGGTGCAGATGAATGTGCCGCATGACATAAACATGAACTTTGTGGAGTACATGAACATTAAGCAGGACTTCAGCCGCCAGGAAGACGGCACACGCATACTCGACAAAGAGACTCTTACAGCAGAGTTGAAGCTTGTGAATGCCCTCAACGGATTCTATGCCCACAGAGAGGTCGCATACGACAATTACTGTTTCGAGAGCAATGAGTTCGGGCAGCGCATCCTTGACAACCCTGCAAAAGTCATAGAGGACAATAACTCCATGAAGAAGGATGATGATTTCTGGAATGCAAACCGCATAAATGAGGTCAGCGACAAGGAGCTGTCTGTTGCCAGGATGATGCAGGAACTGCGTAACAACCCGTTCTACTACTGGACCGAGAAATTCGTTTCATTCCTTTTTACGGGTTGGGTGCCAATCAGGGAGCATGAACCTCCGGTTTTCTACGGCCCTGTAAATACATCTGTCAGCTACAACGAGCTGGAGGGGTGGCGTCTGCGTACAGGAGCCATGACATCGGCTTATCTGCATCCGCATCTGTTCGGCCGTTTCTTTGTGGCATACGGACTGAAGGACCATAAATGGAAATATATGGGAGAACTGGAGTACTCGTTCAAGGAGAAGAAGGAGCACCCCAATGAGTTCCCTATCCACTCGCTCAAGCTACACTATGAGAGTGACATATTCCAGTATGGCCAGAGCTACCTCTACACGAACAAGGACAACATCTTCCTCAGTTTCAAGCGCGAGAAGGACAACAAGATTGGCTACCTGAAACTGGGAGAACTGACTTACAAACGTGAGTTCTATAACAATTTCTCGTACTATGTTACACTGCGCAACAGGATAGACATCGCGAGCCGCCTCATACCGTTCGAGCGTACAGCGACCGTTGACGGAGTAACTACAAGCACATTCGTCGAAGACCTCAACCAGTCGGAAGTGGAGATTGGACTCCGATACGCGCCGAACGAGAAATTTACGCAGAGCAAATGGAACAGGCACTCAATACTGCCAGAACACCCTGTATACACGCTGAAACACAGAATGGGCGTAAAAGGCGTCCTTGGCAGCGACCTTAATTATCACTATACAGAGGCCAGTTTCCGTAAGAGATTCTGGTTTTCGGCTTTCGGATATACCGATTGCATCCTTAAAGCCGGAAAAGTATGGAACAAGGTTCCCTTCCCGTTGCTCATCATGCCCAATGCAAACCTGTCGTACACCATACAGAAGGAATCATATTCACTCATGAATGCAATGGAGTTCTTCAATGATGAGTTTGCATCATGGGATATAACATACTACATGAATGGACTCGTATTCAACAGACTGCCGCTCATCCGCAAGCTCAACTGGCGCGAAGTGATAACATTCAAGGGTATGTATGGAAATCTGAGCAAGAAGAACCGCCCCGACCCGCTCAACACAGGTTCGCTGTTCAAGCTCCCTTACAAAGATGACCAGTACCACTATCTCGGTTCAGAGCCGTACATGGAGCTGGCTTTCGGAATTGAGAACATATTCAAGGTTCTGCGTGTAGACTATGTAAGAAGATTGACTTACACCGACCTACCGGGCGTAGACAAATGGGGAATAAGGATACAGTTCCACATCCAGTTCTAAAAAAGGGGGGGGCGGCATCATTGCCACTCTGCAGAGCGTTATCCGGGATTACCACCCTGCTTCACGCCACCCTGCAGCCGTGTACCACTCAGTAGTCCTGAAATCGGCATTGAATTTCTCGTTTCGGCTGTTGTGCTGCGGCATATAAATTGACATTGCACCTCCTTTATATATGTCATATATTATTGCACGTCCGCGTAAAGCTGAATACCACTTGGGCGACGCTGCAGTATATGGTACCGCCATGTCATATGCTTCGCGCCAATGGGCGTATTCATCGGCAGTGAGATATTTGCTCATTATCGCATTAATGTCGTAATATGAAGGATATGTTGTGGTGCCTGTATATTTGCCCCCTGGGAGATATGCAAAGACATCGGCATATTCACGTCTCCTGTCTACATTGAAATATTTTATGACATAGCTGTATGTCACATCCGCCAAATGCTGCATAGCCTCGGTACGCACCGCAGAAAGCACGACACCGGCGAACTCGTTCTCATATGCCTTGATGTATGAATCCATCAACTCAATCGTGCCGTCAGAAGAGAAGAAATGGGGAACGAGTGTTGAATAGAGTGCCCCATCGCCGGGAATCTCGGCCGGGGATGCTATGACCCACTCGGCCGCACCACGTAGAGCATAAGAACTTTCGACACACTGCATGAAACAGGCATCGAACATCAGACGTCCGACTTTTGTCGGCAATCTTTTCAGAAGAGCAGCAAGCTCTTCTGTTTCAATTGTCTTAGTGATTGTGTTACTGAAAGAGTTCTCCCCATTGTCGATGCCTATTGAACGCTGTGGAGCCGCATACAATGGTGCACGTAACCATCCGTTCCCGTGGGACCACATGACTACATCAAGCGACTTTGTCGGGTAACCATCGAGGATATAATCAAGGACTTTGCCCATTGCGAGGGTGTCGCTTGAGCAGACATCCTCTGTAAATATTACATGATTTGAATTGCCGGCATCACCGTTAGTCATACGGAAATATTGAGTGAGCATCGGATAACTTCTGTCATCGACATATACAAAGAGGCGGCAATCATGCGGGATTTGCGGGGCAGCCTCTGCAATCTCCGCGACATCAAGCGAAGCATATCCGTCAAGGCTGTTTTCGGCGATAATGTATACAAGCAAGGTATTGCGCGCAGTATCCCCTTTCTCAATTACGTCAGGGGTAACCTTCAAACCATGAGGTTCGTTACTGCACGATGCAAATATCATGAGCAGCACAAGAAGAGAACACACGACCCTGCCAACCATCCTGTCAAGGTTTTACGAACTTGAACTTGTCGCCCAGATAGCGTACACTCTTTCCCTCCTTCTCCATAAGTTTTTTCTTCAGTTTTGCCTCGGTCTTGGCAAGTTTCGAGCGTTTAGTGGAAAAATATATCACAGAAGTACGTCCGGGCATATTCTCCTTGAAGTTCATATAGTCCTTCAGTTCATACGCATAATACTGGCGATGAAGCAGAAAATTTGTCTTCTCATCAAGTTTGGCGCCCTCAACAGGCATAATCTCGGTAAAATAGACGACAGAGTCGGAGAACGAGAACGAAGCGCCAAAAAGATATACAGTCTCTTCCTTGTCACCCTTTGCATTTGCTGTCGAGCATATAGCCGCCAGAGCAATAAACAGTATAAATAATTTCTTTTTCATATTCAAATATCATGAACGGATACAAGCCGTTACGTTTCGCTGTTTAGCGCAAAAATACGAAAAATTACAACTATATAAAAATTTATTGCATAATTTAACGATGGACATGGCCTTTACTGTTGTCATCACTATGCAGAAGAAACGATTTTCCGGCATTGATATACGTTTTTACGTACAATTTTGTTATTTTCGCGTTGAAAAATAAATATCTGATGAAACGGTTGACATTCATACTCTTGACAATACTGTTCTCTGTCGCATTTGTCGGTGGCGAGAACAGAGAGGCATGTCATCCCGTGCCGGACAACCAGCCGGGCCAAAGTTCCATTCATAGCCAGACAGGAATGGATATTGCCACCCTTGCCGAGATTCTGAAAGATAGCTGTTTTGAACTTCCGCAGAACGGGCGTGTTCATACACCGCGTTACGAAGAGCAAGTTCAATCGCGCAGACCGATATGCAACAATAAGGCTTTGGAGACATTCGCGTCCAACCTTTCATTCCACAAGCAGTCACATCAAACACAAAACAGCCGGAAGGCCATTGCCGCATCCCGTCACGACCGCGGGTACTACATCTACACATTGCGGCACATTGTCATTTAGCGTTTATAGTTTATTTACAGGTTGCCTTACATCAGGTAGCCGTCCGAGGTGCGTCAACAATGGTCGCATCTCGCTCCATCATACATATACACAGATAAAGTGAAATATAAATAAACTAACGCTTATTAAAATGAAAAACGAAATAAACAACGAGATTCTTACAGCCAACAACCTCTCACTAAAGAAGAAGACATCAATCATACCGATAGCTATACTTGTAGTAGCTGCGTTCGCATTTGCAGGTGGCATATGCATTGAAAACAGCAGTGAAGCAAAGATGCCCGTATTGCTGTTAGCTGTCGTTTTAGGCATATTCGGCATTGCGAAAATCTTCAACATGCCAATGGTGCTCGTTGATGAGTCACACAACGAGATTCTTCGCGAGGAGGAACTCTATTTCAATCTTAAAGAGAAAAGCAGTGTAATAGATATGCTGCGCAACGGTGAATTGACCAAGTTGCGCACATTAGCGATGGACAGTGCCAACTATCCCCTTAGGGTTGAGCTATACACGAACCAGGCCGGCAGCATTGCCTTGTATCGTGTATACCACTTTGTTCCTTATACCTATGAGCCTATAACAGAATTCGAGGTATACAGGAAATAAGCACTGAGATTGAAAAACAGGATGTTTATTGTTTGTCCATGAGGGTGACCCGTAAGTCAAATGGGTTACCCTCTGGATTTTGGGGTTACCCTCATATAACATATAATCCATTCCGCACAAAACGCACTCTTCAAGTGTTATATAAAAAAAATATACATGAGAAGTTTTATTCTGACAGCCGCAATCATTGCATTTGCAGCCACGGCCGATGCACAGATATACATTGGCGGAGGGTTGCGTTTCTGGGACAACAACGATGATGACCGCAGGACAATCAGTTTCACTCCCGATATCGGATACCGCGTGAGCCGACGCTTCGCATTCGGAGCAGGAATAGGATATGAGTACAGAAAAGAGAAAGGAGTTCATAGTGACACTTATTCAGTGGCACCCTATCTGCGACACTATGTCTACTCATTCAATGGTTTCGACCTCTTTTGGGAAGGAACGCTCGAGTTCTGCTACTATGACCCAGGCGAGGGAAAGAACGCCTACTGCATCGGCATAGGAGGCAAACCGGGAATAAGCTACACGATCAACGAGCATTTCTGCATTTCGGCATGTGCAGGTTTTCTGGGTTACAGACATTGTGAAGAAGGATTCACACACCCGAAATACGAACCGGGGCTTGGATTCAGCCTGACGAATGACCTTGCATTCAGTTTCCACTATTATTTCTAAGAGAGCAATTTTGCGCATCATATTCAGCCACTGTTGGATTTAAATGGTTAACTTTGCCGCAAAAAAGCGACAGAACCATGAAATACATTCTACAGTTCGGAATAATACTCCTTATATCGTTTGTCGGCGAGCTTCTCAACAGGGTTATTCCGCTACCTATCCCGGCAAGCATATACGGCATGCTCATACTTTTTACAGCCCTGTGTACCGGTGTGCTGAAGCTCTCACATGTGCGCGAAACCGGCAAGTTCCTCATAATAATAATGCCACTCATGTTCATTGCTCCAGCTGTCGGCTTGATAGAGTCATGGGAGATTATGCAGGAGTTCATTGTTGCAATCATTGTAATATCCATTGTATCAACCATTGCGGTAATTGGAGCGGCTGGACATATCACACAACTGATTATCAGATTTAAAGGAAAGGAGGAAAAGAGATGAATGAAATTCTAAGGAACTCGCTCTTTTTCGGAGTAGCTCTCAGCATAGGAACCTTTATCATCGGTACGTTAATAAAGAGAAAATGGAACTTTTTTCTCTTCAATCCGTTGCTTGTCTCTATAACACTTACCATCGCAACCCTTCTGCTGCTCGGCATTGAGTACAACAGCTACAATGATAGCGCAAAATACCTTACGTACTTGCTCACGCCTGCAACGGTAGCTCTTGCTATTCCGTTGTATGAACAGCTGCTGTTGCTGAAAAGAAACCTTACAGCAATACTTGTGGGTATCGCTTCGGGAGTGATTTGCAGCGGAGCGTCAATCTTCGCCATGGCATTGTTTTTCGGTCTGAATCACACGCAGTATGTGACACTGCTCCCCAAGTCCATAACAACTGCAATAGGAATAGGGCTTTCGGCGGAACTTGACGGGTATGTAGCTATAACCGTATCGGCGATAATCTTCACTGGACTGATAGGCAACATCGCCGGAGACCTGCTATGCCGCATTCTGCGCATAAAGCACCCTATTGCCAAAGGCATTGCCATAGGAACGGCAACACATGTCATGGGCACTTCAAAGGCTATGGAAGTAGGAGAGATTGAGGGTGCGATGAGCAGTCTGTCGGTTGCCGTAGCGGGCATAATGACTGTCGGTGCATCAATCATCTTCCAGTGGTGGATTTAGAGATGCAGACCGTGAAGGGGGAAATATCCGGGCTTGATTTAAGTTTTACCGATATTCAAGTTTGCAATCAGAAATATAATTGCTATATTAGCAAACAGTTCACTTGAAACGAGATAGATATGATTATTGCAGTTGACTTTGACGGCACTATTGTAGAGCACAAATATCCCGAGATTGGCAATGAACGTCCATTTGCCACGTACACACTACGTAAGCTCATTGAAGATAGGCACAGGCTCATCCTGTGGACAGTACGTCGCGGAAAGGAACTTCAGGAAGCTGTAGACTGGTGCATGGAACGCGGTGTAGAGTTCTACGCAGTAAACAGGAATTTCCCCGAGGAAACAGTAGAGACACATGGCGGATACAGCAAGATTAATGCCGAACTGTTCATTGACGACTGTAATCTGGGCGGTATTCCCGATTGGGGGAAAATATACCAGATGATAAATGAAGGCAAGAGCTGGAAGGAGATTTATGCCGAAAGCAACGAAGAGAAACCCGCAAAAAAGAAAAAAGGCTGGTTCTGGTAATGAAGAATAATGTAACAGGCTCTACCGCAGTGTAGAGCCTGTTACATTACAAGAAGTTACGCAAACCTATCAGGAACCGTATTACGCCCCAGAGTGTCGCGCAACCGCAAATCAGATATATTTCTCTGCCGTCATCCATGATGTATGCAAGAAAGGCTATCGCACAACCGCTGAGCAGCCACGGCAGACCTCAAGCATATACTTTCTGCTCTCTTTCCTGGCAATCTCTTTCTCGGTTTCGGCAATTATGGAATGTGCAATATCCTTTGCCTCGCTCTCTTCAGCACCGGCTTCAACAAGCTTGTCGATTACCCTCTTCGGAGGCGACTACTTCTCCCGAATGATACACTGTACAGCATATTCCGCACAACTCAAAGGATACATCTTGGCATAGGCTGCAACCTTTCCGGCATTCTTCCTCAAGTTCTGCTCCACCATCCAGCGCTCCTTGCGCATATTCTCCTCGCGATGAGGAATTCCGATAAGTATATGTATATGATTATTCTCAACTTTCCTGCCCGAGAGAAGCAAGAGAAGAATCTTCGCATTGTTACTGTAATTCCTGCAATTGCTGAGTGTCAAACCTAGATATGAAAAGAGTTCAAGGTCAAGGTTCTTTTCAATGACTGGATGGAAGAATTTTTCAAACTCCTTTTGAAGCATTTTTACGATGTCATTTGGCCTGTTCTTGAGTTCATCACGCCTAACACTCAGTTCCTTTATCTGTGAAAGTTCATATTCCGGGATTTCATCAATTCGCGTTTCGATGTTCCTTTTCTCCTCGGCAACGGCATAGAACTCATCTATCATCTCACCTACCCTGGCTACAGATTCGCGCATTGTCACTCTTTCACATGCAATCCTTATATCCCTGAGCAGCTCAATCATTAGTTCTCTGTTGCTTTTAACCTCGCCAACCTTTGATTTGAGACGTTCAAATTCCCCGGCTACAAGAGGGGAATCTTTATGCTTGATTATTTCCGCATCGAGAAACGATATTACATTCATGCAGTTTCCGTCAGATGCAATCTCTTTAACCCTTCTCCTCAGCTCATCCATGACCTCCTTCTCACTGTTGCCGGCCATGTGCTGTCTTACTCTCCTTACATCGGCCATTATTCCTTGCGTGACGCCATCAATGACTGCCAATGGACGGAAGAGTTCCTGGATCTCATCGAGTTCCTTAGCGACGTTGCTGCTGTATTCAAGCCATTCACTGTTTTTCTTTATCTGCACTGCCGTCCCGGCAAACGAAAAGCTCCTTGCAGACTCCGCAAGCAGAGTCTCGGCGTATCCCTTGCCGGCCTTCTTGAGCAGTTTCTTCTGGCTCTCCAGAAGTTCACGGACACCCACCTCAACCTGTTCTCTGGTTGAATCGACACGTTTCTTCAGCGCTTTTATCATGCGCTGCGACTTGTAGCTGTTGCTTATCTCGAGGCTCTCGACCTGACGTATGTTGCTTTTTATCCTTTCTATGAGGACTCCACTGATATAAGGCGCCAGGCTTTCAAGATAGCAGAGTCTCTCGAGTATCTCGCTTTTATCGCTCTGGAGCCTCTCGATACTGTATCTTTTCTTCTCATAGACTCTTGTTGCGACAGCTGCCAGAATACAGAGCATGAGAATCGCAAACAGATAGAGCATATAATCAATGAAATCCTCTGCTACTACCTGTTCAAGTAGCATTGGCTCATATATGAGACTGTCCGCCGAAAGTGCGTCAAGCACAAAGACACCACAGGTAGACCCAGCATACAGTTTACCGTCAAGAAAGGCAACCGACGCCGGATTGAATTTCACATCAGTGAAATAATCCTCATGGCCATATCCATCTGCAGTGGGGAAAAATCTCCTTATTCCGAATTCGCCAATACAATATATCGGGCCATCATCGGCAACAAGCATACGGTAATATCCTTTTGCCCTTATTGAATCCCCTGTAGGAGTGTAGATGTAGTGAGGAGTGAGGAGATAAGGCTCCTCCATGTCACGAACAAATGAGATATCACGTATGTTTCGGTATTTCATGGAACCCTCGACAAGTTCCATTTCGTGGCCGTCACCGACATATATGCCGTCATTCAGCGTAGTTGCCCATATCCTGCCGTCGCGATTGGTGAAGCTTGTCACATAAGGGGAATCAGTAGTTCTCTTACGCGTGTCATCATTATAGAGCATTACCTCCCTGCCTGCCATATCTGTATCGAAGGAGAGAATGCTGTCTCTTATGCCACAAAGGTAACCGCCACCACCGAATGCAGTAACATCCTTGTCAAGAGTCTGTATACACTCTATTGAGAAGAGTGAAGCAAGTGTATTGAGATAAAAGTTGTCACTCAATCTGTTGCCGATGACATACACATTCCTTTCAATGTCGATGAAATGCAGATATCCGTCTATGACGCTCATGTACTTGACCTCATACTCCAAAGGGATATTGAATATATGCGTTGCATGTACCCCGTCAGAAGTATTGCCGGGATTAGTCTTGAAGAGTCTTCTGCCAACAAGGAAATAGATATCATCTCTATCTACTGAGACAGAATGCGCCTCACCGGCTCCGTTGAAAATATCAAGGTTGTGCCCAATACCGAACAGGGCATTCTTTGTAACCAACAGAGAACGGTTTATGCTTTTCGCATTCACAATTATATTCCGGCATTCAGGACGCGTCCCGCGCCTTAGCTCTACCCTCTTGTACTCATCGGGAGATGCGATCTCCTTATCCTGTACAAGATACATATGGTCGTGCGATATGAAATAATTCACACCCGTCTCGGGCACGTAATAATAGAAGTCGGCATATAGCTCGAAAGGATATTCATGCTTGAGCGAACCATCGATATCATACACCTTAAGTCCACTGTCCACAAGAGCATATATACCCTCCTCCCTGACAACGACATTCTTTACCCTTTCATTCTTGCCAATAACCACAACCTCATCATTATGCATGTCAATCCTCAAGAGAGCATCATCAGATGATGCAACAAGGTAACGCTCGTCATATTTCTCGATGCAGTTAATGACAAAAGGACGCGAATGATACCACGACTTATGGTTATCATCAGGGTACAGAAGCGTAAGCGAATCATAGCTTATATCCTGAGGAATCTTATAAAGTCCATTAGATGTACCTACATAAATCCCAGACTTTTCGCACTCGATATCATAGGGAGAATATTCCTTACCATTGACTTTAATGGCATACTCCTCACGCACTATGAGAGTGTCATTCTCAAAAGCACAAAGGTAAATGCCCATATTACGGGCTCCAACCCAAAAGTGATTGTCTGTTTTATCCTTTACAACACGATAAATGCGCTCAAAATCATAGTCGGAGTATATTGTATCGATTATATTCATGTCTACATTATACCTGTATATACGGCCATCCTCGGTGCCGACATAGCATTCGTCGCCATCCATTGTCAATGAAGAGAGTTGTTCATTGAAGAATATCTCATTCTCGTTTAAAGAGTATACGGTATCCTCATTACCGCATGCGGCAAACAGGATTGTCTGTAGCGTCAATACCAGGAACGTCTTTTTCATAGCAGCAACTGTGTTTGCTGCAAATATATACGAAACGAGCGAGAAACATCAAGCTTGCTTGTATGTTTTTCACAGCGAGTGCAATAGATATTCGAGGTTTACCTCAAATATATACGAAACGAGCGAGAAAGTTGCGCAAGTGAATGGGTAAAAATTTATTTTTACACGCAATGAGCGCAGCTAAACTTCGCACAAAACAAACATCAAACTTGCTTGTATGTTTTTCACAGCGAGTGCAATAGATTTATGCTACATAAAAAGAGTGAAGCCGGTGAGCTTCACTCCAACATAATGGCTATTGCTTCAGAATTGTCCTTGCCAATCATAGTCTTCCCCACAGGGGAACTCCCGTTCGTCGGGTCACAGACAACGAACCTCTCTTCTCCGACCATTATACAGTCCCCGGGGACATCGCATGAAAACTTGACTGCAGTAGCCAGATGATTGGGATAAAAGATGAGCGCCACGTCGAGGTCATATAAATCACGTACAAGACGCGAGAAAAGGATTGCCCGGTCCTCGCAGTCGCTAAAGGGATAAATGAGCGTCTCCTCGGGGAAAAAGGCCCTGTCATCGCCCCATACTTCATTATCGTATCCGTATTTGAACGCAGTCTGCACCCAGTTGAGCAGACGCTCTACCCCTTCGAGCTCATTGCAGTCACTGAGTGCAGCCGCAAAAGCGGGATATATACTTGCGCGTGCGGAAGCGTCCATAGGTGCATTTGCATACATAGCCCATCGTGTCATGAAATTGCCGTTAATGCAAGATGAGGGATAGGAGGCATAGAAATCAATCATATTCCTGTTGACACAGCTACTGACAATCAGCTCGGGATAGCGCGATGAAGCGAGAATGCGTGGTTCGCTCATGGCAACGGCCAGTTTCTGCTCTTTTGACAGGAGTAGAGACATCGGAGTCTCGTTAGGGTAACTGACATCATAGACTCCCAGTTCCTTTCCTTCTGCATTGAACGGATAGAACATGACACCGTCGAAAGAAAAATAGGAGTTATCGTATATAGTATGCTGCGACCCGTAGAGTAACACGAGCTCATCATTGTCATCGTGCCCTAACCTCATCTGGTATCCACTCTGGCAATAAAGATAGGCAGCCAGCATAGTGGCGCTATTCTTGTCCCGTGTACACGCTTCGGCCATAGCGAAAAGCATATTGAGGTAGGCCCAGTCACATAGCTGCAGAGTGTCACGGATAGCAATGCAGTCGGCAAGAGTGTTATTGTAGACACTGCTTGAGAGCCTATCCCAAGCCGCAGATATACAATTGGCATCACAAGTCTCAAGAGAAAAGCCTTGTGAGACATTGAAACGTACAGAGGCTTCGGTTCCGTAAAATTCAAATGGGACATTCTCCTCTCCATAGGGATAAGGAACCTCATCAATAGGCGAAATCGGCAAGGGTTGAGGCAACGGTTTTTCCCAAAGGAGCATTTCATCAATCGTAATGACCCTGTCTTCGTTCATCTCATTGAGTTTTTCCTCATCTATCACAATAGGCAGCAAATCATCATCGGGCTCGGGTATAGCCGGCAATGCCTTGTACTTTCCGTATGAGTCCTTCAGTTCCTCGGCATAGAGGCGGTTTGCCTTCTCCCTGAAACCATTGTACTCATTGAACATACTCTCCTTGAACTCCGCGTATGCCTTGAAGGCATCACTCTGGGCATTCAACAATGAAGTAATACACAAGACAACTGTCAACAAAACATATCTTTTCATGACCAACCGTTTCTTATTTGAATTTGAAATCTCTCCATGCCTCGCATATACTTGGCGAGGCTGTTACTGTAGGACGCTGTATCCTGTCGTTCATCAGTTTTGACCTTCGTGGGACATTTGCATATATGTAGTCGGCAAGCTCTCCAAGAGTGCAGTTACCGTTACTCTCCTGCAATTTCTTCAATAGAAAGTATGTGAACATTCCATGCCCTTGTTCCTTATAAGGAAACGCTGTCTCATTGCCGCTCGAGGCAGTAAAGACAACCATATTGCCTTGCGGTTCAGCCGACTTTGCCTTTATGCCAATGTCGCGCGTCTCATCAAGCATTCCGTCACCGCGCAGAGAGCCGCTGAAACAGGCATCCAGAAAGACAAACACATTGTTCGCTTCGGCTTTGCCCAACTCCTCGTAAAGCCTATCGACAGGATAACAGAGTGCAGTATTGCTTCCGTCAGCATCAACAGGCAGCAGATAAGAGTCAAACGTGTCACTGTCTGGGATACCGTGACCGGCATAGTAGAAAATGACATTGATATCCCCTCCACATACATCAGATATACTCTTGACATCTTCAACGGCCTTGTGCATTATCGCATATGTCGAGTTGCTGTAGACCCTGACATTCTCCTCGGGCAATCCGAGAGTCTTCTTGCAATACTTGGCAAAGACATCCGCGTCATTCGCTGCATAATCGACCGGTGCCACTGACCTGTACTGCTCGTTTCCGATAATGAACGCAAAGGTGTTGCAATTCTCACTGTAGGCTATGGGGATATTCCTGTCTACATCTGACTTTACCAACTGTGTCTGTACCTTTGAAGAGTATGGGACGTCATTGCACTTTATATTGACCAGTACCCTGTCATTACCATTTCCATTCTCATAGGAACTGTATGCCAACTCATCGCTGCCATGATAGAGAGTCCCATCCAGTTCCTTTGAAAGCGACACCATAACCAGCTTGTTGCCATCATATGCAAAGCGGACATTGTCGGGATAGAAGAATGCCGAGGAAAATGCGTTCCTGAATGCAACAGCATATTCAAAATCGACATGTATCGGAATGTTGCCGACATCGGACCTTACAAGAAAGCAGGAGTTGTCCTTGTCATAATCCTCAAGAGTGAAGGTCTTGAACCCCGCAAGGCCAATACCATTATATATTTTCAGTGCTCTATTGGCAAAATAGTTCACAGCCTTCTCCGAGAACTCAGGCTCTATCCTCTCCCTGTACTCCTCTATCGACTCGAACTCCCATTTCCTGTTCCAGTATCGCATATTCAATTCTATGAAACTGGTAAGGAAGTTTACAAGTGAAAGGGAGTCGTTGTAAGCCTCGCCGAAATAAAACCTTTTGTTGTCAGAGAGTCTGCGGTAACAGTACTTTCCTTCGCTATCAATATATGGCTCAATGTCTTTCGAGGTATGAAGAAGTTTGCCTGTGTAAGAGACATGTGAATAATCTTTGGCGGCATCCTCCAGGGTCTGCACAAGAAACCAGTCATGAACAAACTTATCATCATCGCCCTCCATAATACTCCTGTATCTGTTCTCGAGCAACCAATTGTATTCTTCATCCATGATACCCATGAGACCATCAATCTCAACCACCATCAGTCTTGCCGAGTTACGTCTGAAACTTTTTGAGCCTGCGAATTTCGCCCTTCGTGTAATACGCATCTTCTCGAGCATACGTTCAAAGGCTATATCATCACGCAATGCAAAAAGATTCTTTTCCTTTTGTGCATAAAGAGAGCCCTGCAACCCAATCTTCTTGTTCAGTTTTCTCCATTTGCGGCTCTGCAGCAGCTCTTCAACTGTATCAAAACTGAATTTGCCGCAGTTGCCCATTATGTCACATGCGGCATATTTGCCTTCATCATTCTGCAGTATGAGCAAGTACCCCTTATAATCACAGAAAGTGTACTCCGACTGGTTTTTGCATATTCTGTCCGACAGCATCATACATGACATCTCATTGTCTGTAAATGTTGTCTGGGCCAAAGAGTTCTGAAAGAAGAAAAGCGCGATTAAAAACAGACCGAATACGGTCGTATGTTTTTTGAGAGCATTCATATTACATCATTTAGTTATTGTTATTCTTCTGATACACAGTTGAAGATTCCTGTCATGTCTTCGGTTCTTCGCAAGCCACTTGTCAAAATCCTCAAATCCGAGTTGGCGCGGAGTTCCTTCACGATGACAATCCACAGCTTTCGTAAACCTGTTAGGCGAAAAGAGAATGTATATGAAATTACTCTCAGCCCCAAGCTCCGTCTTTACCACATATTCATCAACGACCTGACGCTGTGCCGGCGATGCATCTTTGCTACTGAAGAGAATATACTCTTTGCCACCTTCGACCTCATATATTCCCTCCTTCTGTCCTTGATAAGGGAGCAGGCAATAGGCCTGGCCGTCTTCATTCACAAGATATACAGCAAGAAAACCATCTATTGGAGAACGGAACGAAAGATATATATCATCTCCGGCACGAAAATCCTCATCCTCGAATTTTGCGTCTGTACCGTTACGCAACACCTTAGCCTGCAATTCGACTCCACCCGTTACAATCTCCCTCGCATATCCCTTGACACGGCATTTCACGACAAGAATGTCATCAACGAAATCAAGCATGTATTCAGGCTCGCCGATTGTCTCAATCCATTCACCCATCACAGAACTGCTGCTTATGGAGAAAAAGTCGACTCCCTGGCTCTCACCAGCGTTTCTAACCAATGTAGAATTGTTCTGTGTCACAAGCGTGCCGAACTCATTTGCGAGCGCGTCATTCATGGCACGCTCCAAAGCCGTACGTTTGGCATCATCAATGGAAACATCAGACTCTGCATAATATACACTGTTCCCCTCTACCGTCCTCTCCTTTTGAGAGAGGACGGGGAATGAAAATGCCATAATCAGCACCGTCAGCACAACCCTTGCCGTTGAATTCTTCATAATGATTACCAGCAGATAGTTTCATTACATACCTTTATGTCCTTACCTTCCTTAAGAAGTTCTTCATCCATGATATTCTTGACAGAATTGAAAATCTCCTCACGGCTACATGCCATGGTCAGCGAGACCTCCACATTGCCATTGTCCAATGCGCGGTATATCTTGAGGACCGGCTGTGCCGAATAAATTTTCTGCGACATGATGCTTCCAGCAGAGAGTACAGTCTTCAATACTGAATTATTCTTTTCTTTACTCATCTGTTCATTGCCGCCATATGTCCTTATATACGTTGTCACATCAGCCTCTACCTGAGCAATTATTTCATGACGTGCAAGTTCGGCAGCCTGCATGAAAGCAGCATCAGCACTCTCGCCGACAGTAACAGAATTACCCATTATATATTTGAGTTTATTGTTACTGTCATATTCACACTGCATGAGAAAAGAGTTGTCAAGCTGCTTCTCCATGGGTAAAGCTCCAGGAGTGACACCCCACCCCTCCTTCTTCAATCTCTTGGCCTCCTTACGTGCCGACTTCTCCGACTTCCTGTTAAGTTCCTCCTTGGAGACCTTCTGAATCTCCTTACGCTCCTTACGAAGCTCCTTTGCAGACTGGGCATTGGAAATGGTAACTCCTGCGAATAGTACAAATGCAATAAGAAAAACAACCTTTTTCATAATTTGACTCTTTTTTGAAATTAAACATCTTCCTCAAGTACGGCAGCATGCCTGCAGTCAACGCCGGCGTTCTTGTCTGTGGCAAAAGTATAATGGTCAAGAGGGCAATAAAAGAGAAGTACGTTGCAAACGCCCAAGAAGGACTCCAAAGATACTTTTGCAACAGAAAATCAAGAAAGACAAAACTGTGTAAAGATTGCACATATCATGATGATTTCTGCAGGACACGTAATAAATCAAGAAAAAAGAGAGGATATAACACACCCTGCAACTAAATTTTCAATCTTTTCAGCTACTTAGCTGCAATAGAACATAAAGGTATGTTTTTAATCAAAAAATTATTGCAGAATAATGGAATTCATTTGTCGTTATCAATCAACACATTAGAAAGAATTTCAAAATAAAATAAAAAAAACTTCAAAAAAAACATTGCAAAAGTTTGCAGATATAAAATAAAGTCGTACCTTTGCAACGCGTTAAGGCAATGCGCTGTTAGCTCAGTTGGTAGAGCAATTGACTCTTAATCAATGGGTCCAGGGTTCGAGTCCCTGACGGCGTACAGAAAAGGAGAAAGTTTCACTTTCTCCTTTTTCTTTTTTTGCAGAATACGCACTACCCCCGCATGGGTCTTACCTGAATGGGGCCCGTTTAGGTTCAACGAAAAAAGTAGAGGGAATTTTGTATTTACGCATATAATTTTACCAATCTAAAAAGGAAAAAATCGTTATCTTTCACCACCCATCTGAACAGTACCTCGATTTTGAGATTCTTCGCTCCGTTACTCTTCGCTCCAGAATGACAAAGCATACAAATACCATTGCAAGAGTAATTTTCAAAAATAAACCGGCACTGTGTGAGCAACAGTTGTTGTTAGCGGCAAATAAGGATAAAGAATGGGGAATGTTTGAGCGGTGGATTATCCTGTTGCTGTTATTTCGTGAATAGCGAGTTACCCCATTCCCATATTTGCTGCGTTAAGATAACAACGGCAAGAATAAAACGACCGAGGGATGTTGCTTGCAACTCGTAAGCAAAGTTTTATTCGACTTGTAAACTTTGTGCCGGGCCTTTTGGTCCTTTTGGGCGCCAAAAGGACATGATAGAACGACTACAAAGGAATATACGATAACAGATTAAGGGTAAATTGTATGAGATAATACAAGATAGAGATTTATTCATATTCCGATATTACCATAGAAAGCATTCCCTCA
>JAFXGX010000020.1 GCA_017536695.1 Bacteroidaceae bacterium
ACGAACACGCGCTTTACCTCCTTTACACGTCCGCGTATCTCAATCTTCACGTTCTCGCCTGTAGGTATGGGTTTCCTGTACTTGATGTTGAGGTTGGTTGTCATGCCCGATGTCTGGAACTTGCGGGCGATTATCCAACCGCCGATCTCGTCCATCAATGTTGCCTGGATGCCGCCGTGCAGGGTGTCCATCCATCCCTGATAGTTGTGTCCTGGTGTCCATATCGATACTATGTCATCGCCGTCCTCGTGGAACTCCATCTTCAGTCCGTATGGGTTTGACGGTGCGCATGCAAAACAGTTGTAGCCCTTGTCGGTAAGGTCTATCCATGGATTCTTTATCTTTTTCATATTGCGTATAATGTTTCCGCAAAATTAGCATATTAAACCGTTATGCTCCGTTATTTTTATTCTATTTAAATTTTCTTAATACTTGAAAGATGATTTTGAACACTCTGTTTCCTGCTTTTTATTAATTTTGCCGGTGATAAAAACATAAAAAAGATGAAAAGAATATTTTTTACATTAGTGGTGGCCGTAATGGCCTCTATAGCTGCCAATGCGCAGTTGCTTTATAAGATATCGGGTAATGGGCTCAATACTCCTTCTTATATAGTGGGAACATATCATCTTGCTCCTGCTTCGTATGTCGATTCAATCCCCGGTGCACGTGCTGCCCTCGAGACGGCAGAGCAGGTGTGCGGAGAGTTGTCTATGGCCGAAATGAGTTCACTTGAGGGTACACAGAAGGTTATGGCTGCAATGATGTTGCCTGACGGTCAGTCGCTCAAGGATGTCCTCTCGGAGGAGGAGTTTGCAAAGTTGGATGCATTCATGGCTGATGTCATGGGTGTCGGTCTCAGCAATCCTATGGTAGGTGCGCAGCTCGGCAAAATGACTCCTATGGCAATTGCTACCCAGCTGCAGCTGTTGCAGTATATGAAGATGACTCCGGGCTTCAACCCCAACGCCCTTATCGACAGCTATTTCCAGACCGAGGCTGCAAAGAACGGCAAGCCGGTGATAGGCTTCGAGACAATGGATTTCCAGATATCTGTGCTTTATAAAGGCCGTAGTATCGAGCGTCAGAAGGTACAGCTCATGTGTATGATTGACAACCGTGAGTATGAACTTATGATGATGAAGACCCTTACCGAGGCTTACTTTGCACAGGACATTGCCAAGCTTCTTGAGGTTACAGAGGAGAAGCTCGGTAACAAGTGCGACAGCACTCCCGAGGAGGATGAGGCTCTTATCTACGGCCGCAATGCCGATTGGGCCGAGAAGATGCCTGCAATCATGGGTGACAAGTCTACGCTGTTTGTTGTAGGTGCCGCGCACTTGCCGGGCGAGCGGGGCGTGCTTGAGCTCTTGAAAAAGAAAGGCTATGCAGTTGAGGTGGTAAAGTAATTGACAATAATATTAAAGGCGGCTCTGGAGTGTTTCAGGGCCGCTTTTTTGTTGCCATCTTTGTGCTTGAATGGTCACTTGTTGCTATTCTTATTGCCAAGGACATAGCAATATGTTGTTAACGATATTTGTTATCGTTTTTTCTGATTTTCACAAATAGTTGCAATTGATGTCTTTGGGGTGTGGAAGTAATTTTGTAACCGAAAAACAAGGATTATATGGTTACATTTTTACGCTCATTTTTTCTTTTGTCTGCACTCCTGTTCTCATTGCCGTTGGTGGCAGGGAATGTGAAGCTGCGCGGTACGGTAACTGCCAAGGGCGAGGGCGCAGTTCCTTATGCCACAATAGGCGTGCAGGGTAGTCCGCTCGGCACGTACGCAGGTGTTGACGGCTGTTATGAGCTTGAACTGCCCGAAGGGCGTTACCTGCTTGTGGTTACGGCTGTCGGCTTCGAGACATTCCGAAAGGAGATTGTCGTGGGCAAGAATCTTCCTTATATACATGATGTGGAACTTGAACAGACGGACCTGTTGCTCGATGATGTTGTGGTTACGGAGTCGGCATCGGGCGTGTCACGCCTGAAGCGCTCGGCCTACAATGTCGTGGCGCTCGATACAAAGGATTACCTCAATACCTCGAAGAATCTGAGCGATATCCTTGCAAAATCGCCCGGTGTGAAGCTGCGCGAGTCGGGTGGCGTGGGTTCTGATATGAACATCATGCTTGACGGCTTCAGCGGAAAACACGTGAAAGTGTTGTCGACGGTGTTCCGCAAGAGGGCGTAGGCGCTTCGTTCGGCCTCAACAACATCCCTGTCAACTATGCAAAGCGCATCGAGGTGTACCGAGGTGTGGTGCCCGTACAGTTCGGTACAGACGCAATGGGCGGTGTGGTGAACATCGTTACGGGCAAGGCACGTCAGGGTTGGGCTGTTGATGCGTCATACTCTTACGGCTCATTCAATACCCACAAGTCTTTCCTCAACTTCAGCAAGGTGCATAGGAACGGCTTTACATATGAGGTGAACGCCTTTCAGAACTATTCCGACAATAATTATAAGGTGAATGCTCCTGTCGAGGATTTTGTGACGGGCAGCATCGAGAAGAAGAAACTCTACCGCGTGGAGCGGTTCAATGATACATACCACAATGAGGCTGTGGCCCTTAAAGCCGGCTTTGTCGACAGACCGTGGGCTGACCGCCTGATATTCGGACTTACATACTCGCAGATGTACAAGGATGTGCAGACGGGTGTGCGTCAAGAGATTGTATACGGCAAGAAACATCGCAAAGGCTCTTCGCTGATGCCGTCGCTTGAGTATTCAAAGAGCAACCTTTTTGCTGATGGTCTTGACCTTTCGCTCACTGCCAACTACAACCGTAATACCACAACAAACGTAGATACGGCCTCATGCAAATATAACTGGCGCGGCGAGACAAGAGTGCTGAACTCTCCGGGTGAGCAGTCACACCAGCATATGCGTTCCCACAACGACAACTGGAATGCTACTGCAACCGTCAACTATCGTCCGGGCAAGAGCCATACTCACCTGTTTACGGTACATCTCCTTTTCAATGCTTTCAGGCGTTCGAATACTTCGTTGTTGTTGCCGCAGAGGGTTGAGGACCCAATTGACAAGGTTACACGCAAAGGGGTGGCGGGCTTCTCTTACCGCCTTATGCCGTCGGAGAAGTGGAACGCGACGGTTTTTGCAAAGCATTACAGCCTGTATGTGGGCGGTCCTATGGCTACCACAAGCAATGCCGATGATTATGCCCGAACCAACCGTAGCCTCAATGCTTTCGGTTATGGTGCGGCAGGAACATACTTTATCATGCCGGGCCTGCAGGCAAAGCTCTCGTACGAAAAGGCTTACCGCTTGCCCACAATCGATGAGATGTTCGGTGACGAGGACCTTGAGATGGGTGATATCGGCATCGAGCCCGAGAACAGCCACAATGTGAACTTCAACCTGAGCTACAGCGGCAAGTTCGCCTCTCACGGGGTGTATGTCGAGGGTGGCGTGGTGTACCGCGATACACGCGATTACATCCAGCGCAACATCGTGGACCTGAGTGGTGGCAAGGCTGCTGCAACATATATAAACTATGGCAAGGTGCTCACCAAAGGTTACAATATCACAGTGCGCTACACGCTCGACAACTGGCTCTCAGTGGGCGGCAACTTCACTGATATGAAGGTCATTGACAATATGAAGAGCGCTGTGGGCAGCTCGGTACCGAACTTAGGCTATGGCGAGGAGATGCCGAACCTTCCCTCTCTGTTCGCTGACTTCGATGCCTCGTTCTATTGGCACGGGCTCTTTGGAAAGGGTAACCTCCTTACCCTGACATACGACGGCCGTTATGTCCGCGAGTTCAGCTACTATTCGGCAAAGATAGGTGCCAACAAAGGCGATTATATGGTCCCCGACCAGCTGTCGCATGATATAACCCTCTCGTACAGCATAGGCGACGGGCGTTACAACGTATCACTCGAGTGCCGTAACATAACCGATGAACGGCTGTACGACAATTTCAGCCTGCAAAAGGCCGGCCGTGCCTTCTATGCCAAGGTGCGCGTGAGATTAGGAAACAGATGAATAATGAATATAAATGACAGAATGATGAAAAGACTACTTACTAAAAATCTTCTTTTTGCCGCAGCTGCGGCAATGGTGTTCGCTTCTTGCTCAAGTGATGATGACAACGGTGCGGTAGCGCCGCCTGCGAATGATGTCAAGCCGTATGTCATTGCGGCTACGGTTACGATGTCAAACAACAGCACTCCGGTGCTGCTTACAGCCTCCTCGCTTGATGAGGGTGTAGTGTCGCCTGTCAATCAGGGAATGGTAACGGATGCCGCTTCGTATTGGGTGTTCCATGGTACAGGCTATCTCTATGGCCTGGCCTACAATCAGGGCAATGCCGGCCTGACACGTTCTTTTGTCATGGGCGACGACTACAGCATCATCGCACGCGACAAGGAGTATGCGGTGAACCGCTTCACAACATACGGAATATATGACAAGTATATCATTACAACATCTACAGGCAATGGCTCTGCCGAGTGGGCCGATGCCAACGGTTATATCCCAAAGATGTTCCTTGTCTCTTACCTGGATACCGAGGCCGAGACTTACCGTTCCAATGTGGCCGAAAAGAAGTATCTTGCCGAGAATTTCCTCGGTAACGGCGAGTATGTCACTCTGGCTGGGTTCCAGCAGCGTGGAAAGCAGCTTTTTGCTGCGGCAGTGCCAATGGGGTTGAGCCAGTATGGTGCGGCGGCCGACAGCGGCAAGTGGGTGAAGTACCCCGACCTTGTAAAGACCGAGGACGGCGGCAGCAACAGCAGCTCATACAAGAAGGGTGAGCTCCAATGGACGCAATATCCCGACGAGTGCCATATTGTAATTTTTGATGATGAGACACTCACCTCAAAAAAGATAATCACAACCGACAGGATCAGCTATGCCTGCGGACGTAACAAGTCACAGTATTACCAGATGATTTGGGCTACAGAGAACGGTGACATCTATGTGCTTTCTCCGTCGTACGCAAAGACAATGGCCGACAGCCGTCAGCAGACAACGCTCCCGGCAGGTGCGGTACGTATCAAGGCCGGTGAGGATGACTTTGACAGTAGCTACTATGTGGATATCGAGGCGCTGTCGGGTGGTCGTTCGTTCCTGCGCTCGTGGTACGTGGGCAACGGTCATATGCTGCTGCAGATGTATGACGCTCCGTTCACTTCCGGAGGCAAGGCGCCTACAGCCTTGAGTCTTGCCATTCTTGATGTGAATGAAGGAACGCTTGAGTTTGTAGAGGGATTGCCCGAGACACTGTCGGCATTCGGCAAAGCTCCTTTCATGGAGAACGGCTTTGCGTACATGCCTGTCACCACAACCGACGGCTATCCTGCAATATACAGGATTGACCCCTC
>JAFXGX010000021.1 GCA_017536695.1 Bacteroidaceae bacterium
CTTTTCAGTCATGAAAAGTATGTGACAGAACGACAACAAAAAGAATATACAACAACAGGTCAAGGGTAAGTCGTATTGAAGAACACAAGACAGATGTCTATCCCCATTTCTATGTCATCATAGAAAGCATTCCCTCAACTTTTAACGTTGCGCCATAATTATTATCTTTGAGGTAAGCCTCGAAGATTTTCTGCACTCGCCGTAAAAAATATCGAAGCAAGCTTCATATTTCTTGCTCGTTTGTATTTATCTTTGAGGTAAACCTCGAAGATTTTCTGCACTCGCCTTAAAAAATATCGAAGCAAGCTTCATATTTCTTGCTCGTTTGTATTTATCTTTGCGATAAATCGCGAATATGGCATGCGCTCGCTGTAAAATACATCAAAGTAAACTTTATGTATTTAGCTCGCTTGTTCCTATATTTGAGGAGAAACTCGATGATTGTCCACTAGTTGGCAGCAGCACTTTTTGTCAAGTATAATTCTCTTATTGTTATGGGAAGAGCCTATAAATATATCTTCTTTCTTCTGCTGGCGACAACTGTTGCCTGCAGTTCTTCACATGATGATATCTCTCCTGTAGCGGAATCTCTATGTACAAGCCTCTTCAGTGAGAGATACTGCAATGTAGCGCGTCTTGATTCTGTTGCTGATGAGATTGATACAATTGCTGACGGGAACAATGAACTCATCTCCATAGCCGATAATGCATCTGCTTATGCTGCAATGATGAATATGGATTATTCGGCAGCTGAAAGGATGTACTCTGCTGTCATTGAGGACTCTAATTGCGAAATTGAACGTCTTGCCGCCGATGTGGGAATGATGATGGTATGTTACCGTACTTCGGAGAACAGGAGCTTCTTTGACTATCGCGCTAATGCTATGGCAAGAATGAAGCGAATCAATGAAGAGACTGCTCTGCTTTCCGATGGTGACATGTCAAGATATATGCGTGCACGTATTGAGTTCGGAATAGTGTCGGTTTGCTATTTTTCGAACTTGAGCATGCAGGATGAGAAGATGCGTGCACTTGAGTTTATTTCCAAGGATATTCATAGGAGCGATGACAAGGCGTTGAAGCTTTATGCCGAGATGATTCTGGCAAATAATGTGTCTGATGCGGTTGAGCGTCTGAAAAGACTCTCCAATGGTGCTTCGGCAGCAAAAGAGGAGGGATACACGTGGCTTGAGTCAAATTATAATCTTCTGTTGGCGATATCACTCCGCGACAGTACAATAATGCAGATGTTCAAAGATACGTTACCTGCTGCATATAAGCTGATGAATGATGGCGGCCTTCCGGATTATGAATTCTTGCTTTCGTTGGCGACAAGGGCTGTTGACGGATTCCATTCGTTTGGCGACAGGTATATGATGATTGAGGCTCTGGCAGTGTCGGCTTCATGCAATATTGAATATGGATTTTATGATGAGGCACTTTATTTTGTAGAGGATGCTCTTGGAGAGGTAAACGGTTATTATAAGGAGTATTATCCGTCTCGGCAAGAACTGTGTCTGAATTCATTGTTTGCATATAACGAAGGGGTATACAGTGGTGGCATTGCCGATAGCGGGGTCTACAATATACCTGAGTGTATGCTCAGTATCCGCAGGGAAGCAAGCTGTGCATTTGCCGGAATAGGGGATATCGAGGCTTCGGACATCAACAGGAATGCATATATCGAACTGCTTGAGACAACCCGTCTGAACAAACATTTGGAGAGTCGTATGTCTTGGCTTGAGGAGAGTGCATATGAAATGGACTTTCTATTGCTGCTGACACTTTTATTGCTTGCTGTAGTTCTTATATATGCAGTGAAGAGCTCGCTCAGCTACCGCAGACACGAGTCACTCTATTCAGACAGCTTGAGGCAGTTGCAGAAGGGATGCCGTAAGCTGCTCTCATCACTGCCCCGTGAAGTTGACAGCAAGGAGGATTTGTGTTTTCAGTTGTCGGGTATACTTAATGATGCCATGGGTGATATTTCCGGACGGACCTGTTTCTCGGTCGCGGCGCCATTCTCCGATGATCTCTCTCTTGAGAACAGGTATCAGTTCCCCATGCAATATATCGGCGGCAGCAGCGAGGACTCTCTTTTTGTGGCAACCGAGTATCCTCTTATCCGGGAGAAGTATTCAGTTGTTGCGATGATTGTCCCGTATGTCGCTGTTGCGATAGATGAGGGTATGAGACTTGCTGATATCTGTGATGAGCGTGTCAGGGTAGAGGAGGAACGCAATGCCTATCTGATATATCTTGCAGAGCACAAGCGTGAGAATCTTCTCAAACGTGTATCGGTGTCTGTCGTTTCCGGCATGCGTCCGTTCATGGACAGGATAACAGGGGAACTGACGGCTTTGGGCTCAGTATCGGGTAATGATGCGAGGCGTAAACTATTGTATATCGCTGAGCTTACAAGAAAACTTGATGAGTTCAATGTCATTCTGGAGAGGTGGATAAAGATGCGTAAAGGGGATATGAATCTTCAGATAGAGAACTTTGCATTGTCGGATATTTTTGCGATAATTCTCAAAAGCAAGCCTCTGCTTGAGAACAAGGGGATATCTCTTGACGTAAAGCCGGCTGATTCTGTTGTCAAGGCTGACAAGGCGCTGACCTTGTTTATGGTCAATACTCTTGTGGACAATGCGGCTAAATTCACCCCGCATGGTGGTAAGGTATCTGTTGAATGTATTGAGCATGATGAGTGTGTGGAGATTGCTGTTACTGATACCGGCATCGGACTATCGCAACATGATATTGACCGTATATTGGGCGAAAAGGTCTATAATGCATCGGAGATTGGAAAAGGGAATGAGTCGCTTGACCAGAAAAAGAAAGGCGGTGGTTTCGGGCTCATGAACTGCAAAGGTATCATAGAGAAGTACAGGAAGAGTGGTGGAATTTTCAAGGTCTGTTCAATGGGTATCGAGAGCAAGCAGGGCGAGGGGAGCCGTTTCTCGTTCCGTCTGCCCAAAGGTGTCATGCGTGTATTATTGATGTTGCTTATGCTCTTCCCTGTTTCGGTATCTGCTTCGGATGATATTCTTGAACGGGTCTCATCGTATGCCGATTCTGTATATTCCTGCAATGTCCGTAATGACTATGAAACAGCTTTTGTGTATGCCGAGCGTGCGATAGGTCTTTTGAACTGCTATTACAGGGAGTGTGTCGGCGGCAGTGACACGCTTTCTCTTATCTCGGGTAATGCAAACGAACTCAAGTGGTGGCGCGATGAACTGTTTGCCGATTCCCTCATTGATGGGGTATATTATAATATCCTTGATGTACGCAACGAGATAGCTGTGGCTTCGCTTGCTCTGCAACGATGGGCTTCGTACAGGTACAATAATCATGTGTATACGACACTTTATCGCCTTGCGCATGAGGATAAAGGCATTTCGGAACGGTATGTTCAGGCAAGGACGGCTCTTAACTACAGGAGCGCAGCCCAAGCATTCCTGATGTTCGCTCTTCTTATTGTAATATTTTACATTGTTGTTACTTACGTGCGTAACAATATCATACGCCGCAATAATGAGCGTATGTTACTCAAGGTCAACGAGAGGGTGCTTCAGGCTGCGACAGGTGCAGAGCGCGCCGATGCCCGCCAATTGCTCCAGGCAATCGTGGACAGGATTTTTGAGTGCATGGGCGAGAATATGCGCATAGGACGTGTCGCAATGATGCTGCGAGTGGGAAACGATGAGAAACCTATTGTCGCCGAATCGGGAGATACGTCCTTGTCTGGACGTAGTGACAATATTTATATGCTTGGTGTCATTGACAGTGGTGAGAGGCTTGTGTCTCCGGACGGCATGACCCACGTGCTCCCTTTGTCCGTGAACTCTGCTGAGGAGCAGACGCTTGTCGGTGCTGTCGAGTTTGTCGCAATACGTCCCTTGATTGAGGATGAGATACTGAATCTTGAACTGGTGGCAAGCTATACAGCATCGGTGGCATATCATGCATTGGTACGGGTGGCCGGCAGTTATGAGGCTCTTGATGAGATTGAGGAGATGGCTGAGCGTGTAAAGCATGAGGAGAACCGTCTGCATGTACAGAACATGGTGCTTGACAATTGCCTTTCGGTGCTGAAGCATGAGACCGTATATTATCCAAGCAGAATACGTGACATTGCAGAACAGGCTGCTGTCGGTAGCGGGGAGAAAATGGATGCTGTCAACTCTATGAAAGAACTCATGGACTATTACAGTTCGATATTCGGCATTCTTGGCAACTGTGCCAGAAAGGAACTTGATGACCGTTGCTTTGCTGCATCCAGGGTCGGGTTGCAGCAGTTGTTCGAGGATGCTGCCAAGTATGCGGCAAGACTATGCAGGAAGCAGGGCCGGAATATCTTGTTATCTTTTGAGCCTACAGCAGCCCAAGTGTGTGTGGACAAGGAACTGATAGCCTTCTTGCTTGAATCGTTGGTCGATGCCGCTTTCAAAGTTGATGGAGATGGTATACTGCAACTGCGTGCGGCAGATTCTGAAGATGAGGTAAAGGTTGAGCTTGTGGACAACCGCTATGAACTGGCGAGCGAGGATGCTGCGGAACTGTTCGTTCCTACGGAAAGGAATATTGCTGCCGACGGTTCTATTGAGAGAATGGAATATCTTGTGGTAAGGGAGATTATACGTCTGCATGAGGACAATACCGGTCATCGTGGCAGCCGTGTCGAGGCGCGTTCCGATGTGAGCGGCACCGTGATACTTTTTACCTTGCCTAAATAATGAGAATAATGTTTGATTTGATATGAATGGATTTACTGTTGTTATAGTGGAGGATGCGAGACTGGAACTTAAAGGTACCGAAGAGATTTTCCGTACCGAGATTCCTGAGGCCGAAATCATCGGGGTCGCATCGAATGAGGCGGAACTTGATGCGTTGCTCGGAAAGAGCGTTCCCGATTTGCTTCCGCTTGACCTTGGGCTTGGCGGTTCCACTACTGTCGGCGTGGATATATGCGCAAAAGTGAAAGGCGAGTATCCAGGTATGAAGGTCCTTATATTTACAGGCGAACTGCTTAATGAGAAACTATGGGCTGATGTCCTTGCTGCCGGAGCTGACGGCATTGCACTTAAGACTGGCGAACTGTTGACAAAATATGAAATATACAATGTCATGGCCGGCAAGAAGAATGTCTTCAACCAACCGATACTCGAGAAGATTGTCGGGCGTTTCCGCGAGGTGGTAATGCGTGATGCGGCCCGCCAGAAATCGATGATTGAGTATGAGATTGACCGTTACGATGAGTGTTTCCTGCGTCATCTGGCATTGGGTTACACAAAGGAGATGATAGCTTCGTTGAAGACCATGCCCTTTGGTGTAAAGTCTCTTGAGAAACGTCAGGCCGACCTTGTCACCCGCCTCTTCTCCGAGGGCGAGCAGCGCGGAATCAACGTGACACGTCTTGTCGTGCGTGCCATAGAGCTTCATATCATTGATGCCGAAAATCTTGAAGCCGATGAGTAACAGAAGAACTGCATATTATCCGGTGCTTGTCTATGCGTCAGTGCTTGTGCTTGTGTGGCTGGCGTCTTGGCTCGTGAGCATTATGCAGATGTTCTCGGCTACAGCTGTCAAGGTACATTCGATAGTCAGTGCCGAGGGCGTACGTTGGGCCTTGCTCAGCATGGATGATTCGTTGGACTCTATCCCCTGGGGTAGTCTGTTGCTTCTTATGTTAGTATTGGGGCTGTCGGACGGTTCCGGTATTGCACGTTCCTTGTCCAGGCTGGTGACAGGACACAGGATAAGCGGGAACGAGGGGCGTTCACTTCTTTTCTCGGCTCTGGTGCTCTCCCTTTACCTTGCAATATTGTTCATGTTCACGATATCTCCTTGGCAAACCTTGCTTGGCGTGACCGGAGACATAATGCACTCGCCATTGGCTCAAGGGTGGCTGTTGCTGCTTCTTGCAGGCGTTCTTGTCGTGTCGCTTGTGTTCGGCTTCATGTATGGCAATTACCGCACCCTTGCCGATGTCGTGGTCTCAGCAGGGGGATATATGACAATTTTCGTGCCTGCTCTTATGGCGATGATACCTGCCGCAGGCATTGTACCATGTCTGGAGTATTCAGGCTTTGCAGCCATGATTGGGTTGGATGAAGAGTGTGCGGATATTGCAGTGGAGTTGCTTTGTGTGTTCCCGTTCCTTTACGTGGCAATCCTTTGGGCAATGCAGAAAAGAGAAAGATAGGCTCTATTCGATGAAAATTCCCGAGCCTATGCGTATGTGTGTGCTGCCATGCTCAATGGCAATGGGGTAGTCATCACTCATGCCTGCCGATAGTATCGAGAAACTCTCGTTCCCAGTAAAGAAACGTTCCTTAATCACTTTGAACAGCCTTTGTACAGTTGAGAATTCCGATGCAATCTGCTCTTTGTCTTCGGTGTTGCTTGCCATGCACATGAGTCCCCTTATCTCTACATTCTGGAGCAACCGCCACTGACCTTCCTCAAGCATTTCCATGCATTCCTGTGGCGTGAATCCGAACTTACTCTCTTCCTGTGCAATGTGTATCTGCAGCAGACAAGGTATGCGGCGTCCTGTCTTTGCTCCCTGTTTGTCTACTTCCTGCAACAACTTGAATGTATCAATGCTGTGTATAAGGTGTATGAACGGCGCTATATACTTTATCTTATTGCTCTGAAGGTGGCCGATGAAGTGCCACCTGATGTCTTTGGGCAGTTCCTGATGCTTGATGACAAGGTCCTGTGCCTTGCTCTCGCCGAACTCGCGATGCCCGGCGTCATATGCAGTCCTTATGGCTTCGACAGGGTGGTATTTTGATACGGCGATAAGCGTTACCCCCTCGGGGAGGGTAGCGCTCATTGCCTTTATCCTTTCAGCTATGTAGCTGTTATCCTTCATAGTGGAAGATGTCTACTATAGGGCTTTCGTTCACTGATGCGAGGTTGTAGTCCATTATTGAATCCTCCATATGCTTATTGAGGTTCTTTACGGCGTTTGTCACATCCTCGGCTTTTACAAGAATTACAACCGATGACTTCTTCTCCTTAGCAGATACTTCATCAATTGTTACCATTGTAATCTTGCACTTGAACCACTTGTCGGCTGTCTCGCTCAGGCTGTCAACGAGTTCGTTGTACTTGGTACGCTCCATCTTGTTTATATTGAACTCGCCTGTGACCTGTGGCTGGAGCTCCTGTGTAAGGCGCTTCTCAATCTCAGTAAATGTGAAACCCTGTACAAGGTAAACCTCGTTTACCTTTGTGTTAAGACCTTTTTCCCCTGCACGCTCGTATGTTACTTTGCACTCGAACCAACTCTGTACCATATTCTTTGTATAATTAATGTTTGAAATGTGATTTAGCGGAAATCCCGCAACTGCAAAGTTAGTAAATCCGATAATTTTTCACTCCTTTTTTTACCATTTTTATGTTTGCAGGCAGGTTGATTTTATATGGCCACAGAGTTTTTTTCTTGCAGCAAAATGTTTTTTGATTCCTGAAATCCTAAAAAAGGGAGTTATTTTTGCTATTGCTCTCAACTTGTATTATTTTTGTCTTAATTTTGGTTGAATGTATTAATTATGGAGCAATAGGCAACTTGCCTTGGCTGATAGATATGAAAAAAAAGAATTCAGGACCCGCAAGCGTTAAAAGGAACGTCATTGTGACTCTTCTTAATCTGCTTGCAATGTTTGTCATAACAGTAGTAGTGCTGTTAGTCACTTTCAGTTGGCTGGATAGCTATACTCATCATAACGTGGCATATAAGGTGCCCGATGTAAAAGGAATGCAGTTGAGCGAGGCCATTGATGTGCTTGAAGGCCGGAAACTCAGCTATGCAGTTCAGGAATACAAGTATAAGAAAGGAGCAGCAGATGGTGAGGTCCTCGAACAGAGACCATTGGCTGATGCCCTTGTAAAGGAAGGCCGCAAGATATATCTTGTGCTTAATACAACTGAGGCGCCCAAGCAGGGAATTCCTCCTGTGATAGACAACTGCTCTCTGCGCGAGGCGCAGTTCCGTCTTAAAGCAGCAGGCTTCCAGGTGCAGAAGGTTGATATTATTCCGGGAGAGCGCGAGTGGGTATATGGTGTGCGTTACGACGGCATCGAACTTGAGAACGGTGCTGCAATACCCCGTGGTTCAAAGGTTACCCTTGTAATAGGCAGCGGCGAACTGGTCGAGAGTGATACAGTACGTGTCGATGCTGATTTCTTCTGATTACGCCATGCTTGAGGAAAAGTTTATCCCCGATTATGATATGGAGCCGCTCGATGCCGATGAACTCGAGCTTGAAGAGGAATCCCTGTTCCGAGAGATACGTATTATCGCCGATAGGGGGCAGTCTCCCGTACGCATTGACAAGTTCCTTATAGACCATGTTGCCAACACTTCGCGCAACAAGATACAGCAGGCTGCCGATGCCGGTTCAATTTCGGTCAACGGCAAGGTCGTAAAGAGCAATTACAAGGTAAAACCTCTTGATGAGATTGTCATTACACTCAATACACCGGCGTATGACAACAGTATAATCCCCGAGGATATTCCGCTTGATATTGTCTATGAGGACGATGTGCTTATGGTTGTGAACAAGCCTGCGGGTCTTGTCGTGCACCCGGGCTGCGGAAACACGCATGGTACTCTTATAAATGCTGTGGCATGGCATCTGAAGGATAACCCCGATTTTGACCCTAATGACCCTCAAGTGGGTCTTGTGCACAGGATAGACAAGAATACCTCGGGGTTGCTTGTGGTTGCCAAGAGCGCAGCGGCAAAGGCGCACTTGGGTATGCAGTTCTTCAACAAGACGACTAAACGTACATACAATGCCGTCGTTTGGGGTAATGTCAAGGAGGATTCCGGTACGGTTACGGGCAATATAACCCGCAACCCGCGTAACAGACTGCAGATGTGTGTCTCTTCCGATGATTCTGTCGGCAAGCATGCAGTTACACATTACCGCGTGCTCGAAAGGCTCAGCTATGTGTCTTTGGTGGAGTGTAATCTTGAGACTGGGCGTACACACCAGATAAGAGTACATATGAAGCACATAGGACATATCCTTTTCAATGATGATGTCTATGGCGGCGATGAGATATTGAAAGGCACCAACTTCAGCAAGTATAGCCAGTTTGTGCGTAACTGCTTTAAACTGTGTCCGCGTCAGGCACTTCATGCCAAGACGCTGGGCTTTGTGCATCCAGTGACAGGCGAGATGATGTTCTTCGATTCTGAATTGCCCCAGGATTTTCTTGCAATGGTAGAGGCGTGGCGCAAATATTCAAGTGCAAGTGCCGGTTATATGAACGATTAGCCTCTCTTTGTGGTTCCAATGCAGATTATACAGAAAAGGCCTGCGGAACAATGGTTCTTCGCAGGTCTTTATTTTATCAGCATGTTCTGTAGAGTGTCAATTCCGCCGTTTATGGCATTGATGTCGGTCCTCTCCTTTATGCCCGGCAGACGTCCGATATCCGAGAACTGCCATAGTTTCCATTCTCTCTTGATGGCTGGGTTGTCCACGTAGTAGTGCGCCACCCAAAGGTCGTAGCCATTGAAGAATTCATCCTTCAGGTATCTGTTGTAGTATTTTGCGTATGAATATATTATTGGCTTTACGCCATAGTGCTCTTCAACTTTCAGGATGAATTTTTTCAGCTCGGCAATGAACAGCTCCCTGTCTTTGGGCTTCTCCTCAATGTCTACCATTGGTGGAAGGTCGCCGGACTCAAGCTTTACCTTGCTGATAAACATCTCGGCCTGTCTCTCTCCCGAGGAGGCGGGACTGAAATAGTGGTATGCACCGCGTGTGAATCCGTTCTCTTTGGCTTTGATCCAGTTATCGCTGTAGCGCATGTCGCTATGGGAACTGCCTTCGGTGGCTTTCATGTAGACGAAACTGATGGGCGGCTCGTCCGGGTTGCCCTTCTTAAGCCTTTCCCAATTGATTTTTCCCTGATGATGCGAGATGTCGATGCCGAAAACAGTGTGTCCTTTCGGGAGGCATACCTGATATGCCTTTGCACCGTCGCATACGGCAAAACGGAACAGTTCTTGCTTCAGGAACAGGTGGTATGCAATGAACAGAAATACCCCTGTGACTGCTGCTGCAATTAGAATGTGAAGCCAACGGGGCATGTCACGCAAGCCCTGTTTTCTGTTCTTGCGTGTAGAAGAACGGCGGGCGGAAGAGCTCTTCCGCCCGCCTGTTTTCTTTATTGTCCTTTTAGCTTCAGCCATTTGGCATCTGTGGCTTACTTCTGCTGCTCAAGGGCAAGAGTCCTTGTAGTCTGGTCGCAAACCTCTGATGGACCAAAGTACTGGATTGGACCCGGATAAACATAGCATGTCTCCTTGGCCCACAACTCTCTGTTTGCTGCGAACTCCTTGAACGGTGCGCCGTTGAGGTCAACGAGAGCCTTCTGGATAACAGGCTTCATCTCGCCATGGCGACGCTCCATGTTCATCATCATTGTGATGGGGATACCGCCTGCAACCCACTCTGCAGCAGGAGCTGTAGTGTTGCGTACAGATGACATATAACCTGTCTTGCCGGCTGCAATGAGCTGTGAAGCGTTGTAACCGAGAGCATAGCAGTAGTCAGCATCGTAGTTTGATGGAGCCGCGCAACGTCCCTCATAGCCGAAGAAGTGGTGCTGTGGGTTGAACTTGCCTACATACTTGCCCTCTGCCTTCCATGCAGCAAGCTTGTTGCCTACCATCTCGGAAAGCAGCTTCTCTGTCTCGATGAGAGATACCTGTACGTTGCCGTGTGGGTCGCGGTCCATTGTCAACTGGCGGGCAACACCTGCCGGGAGGCTTGCATAAACCTCGGCATTCTCCTTTGAGAGGAGGTTGATGATGTACTGGCGCTGCTCCTCAGGTGCAACGGCTGCGTACTCCTCGCCCTTGTGTGCCAACAGGTCGTTGAGCTCTGCGATAAGAGCCTTCATTGCGGGAACAAACTCGATGAGACCCTCCGGGATGAGGACTGTACCGAAGTTGTTGCCTGCTGCGGCACGGTCTGCAACAGCCTGTGCAATTGATGTCACGATGTTGTCAAGTGAAAGTGCCTTCTGCTCAACCTCCTCGGAAATGATACAGTAGTTAGGCTGTGTCTGCAATGCGCACTCAAGAGCGATGTGTGATGCTGAACGGCCCATGAGTTTGATGAAGTGCCAGTATTTCTGTGCAGAGTTACAGTCGCGCTGTATGTTGCCGATAACCTCTGAGTAAACCTTACATGCTGTGTCGAAACCGAATGATGTCTCGATGTAAGCGTTCTTGAGGTCGCCGTCGATTGTCTTTGGACAGCCGATAACCTGTACGCCGGTGTTCTTTGCTGCATAGTACTCGGCAAGAACGCATGCGTTTGTGTTCGAGTCGTCGCCACCGATGATTACAAGTGCCTTGATGTCAAGCTCCTTGATAATCTCCAGACCCTTGTCGAACTGCTCTGTCTTCTCGAGCTTTGTACGGCCGGAACCGATGATGTCGAAACCGCCGGTATTGCGGTAAGCGTCCATGATTTCTGCGGTAATCTCCATATACTTGTGGTCAACCAGGCCACCGGGACCCATCAGGAAACCGAAAAGACGGCTGTTGGGGTTGAGTCTCTTCACACCGTCAAAAAGACCTGCGATTACGTTGTGGCCGCCAGGTGCCTGACCGCCTGAAAGGATGACACCTACGTTTATTGCAGGATACTCCTTTGCCTCGCCACCCTTCTCGAATGTCACGATAGGAAGACCATAGGTGTTGGGGAACATGGCCTTGATAGCCTCCTGGTCTGCAACAGACTCTGTAGCTGCGCCCTCGCACAATTTTACAGTCTCAGTGAGTGCCTGGGGCAGTTTGGGCTGGTAAGCAGCCCTTGCTTTTTGTAATGCGCTAATTTTCATATCTCTTTTTTGAATAAGTAAATAATGTCCTGAAATGGTTTTATTGGCAAATTTCGCTTTTTTTTATGAAATTAAAAAGTGCTTTATGCTTTTTTATTTGTCACGTTATAAAATAATCTCTTTTTTATGTCCCAATGTTGTCTGTTTCATAATAAAAGAGTATCTTTACAAGTGTAATGCGGGTGTATAGTGAATCTCCCGCCTATTTATGTTGTTTTCTCAATTAAAACCGATTATTATGGCAAGCAGAAGAGATTTGAAAAAGGTGATTACATTCATTGCTGATGACTTGGCTACAGAAGCTTTCTTCGTTTCTTATGACTCAAAGGGCGATACAGCTTCATGGGTAGCTGTATTTGACAAGATATTCAGATTGCGCAAGGAATATATCGCTCGCGTGAACCATGTTGAACCGGGTATGCCTGCAAAGAAGTACTTCGATGCTCTTTGCGACTCTTTCAATGCGGATGCAAGGGCTATCCTGAATGAGATAAACGAACTTGCTTGATGTGTATCATACGTAAGTGTCTGGCTGCTCTTGCAGCCTGTATTCTTGGTGTAACGGTTTTATCGGCACAGGATGTCGATAAAACCGTTGAACGTTCTATATCTGAATATTTCAAGAATTTCAAGTCAAACAGGACCAACCTCAAGCATTCAGCCCTTGATAAGCGTCGCAACAAGATTGTGGTCAACAAGAATAAGAGGAAGGTCACAATCTATGCAAATGAGGCTTTTGCGGGTCAGGCGTTTACCCCAGGAGTAGTTGATACCATATATAGTGATATAAGGAAACTGCTCCCTTCCAAACTCAGGAAGTATGACATTGAGGTTGTATATGACGGCCGGAGCATTGATGAGCGTGTCCCCGGCATATACATGAAAAAAGGGCACGACGCGCTGAGGATGTGGGGCGGTGTAGAGCATAAAGGCGCTCCATGGGTGCAGAATGTGTCGCGCCCGTATAAGATAAAATATGGCCTCGAAGGGCGTCATCTTGCACTTTGGCAGAGCCATGGACGTGTATATTCAGCCGACAAGGCTGTGTGGCAGTGGCAGCGTCCGTCGCTGTTCTGCACAACCGAAGACCTGCTGACACAATCCATTGTTGTTCCGTTGCTCATGCCTATGCTTGAGAATGCGGGTGCAATAGTGTATACCCCTCGTGAGAGGGACTGGCAGCCGGAGTGTGTGATTGTTGACAATGACAAGTGCCGCGAGGGCTCACGATATTCTGAATCCAACGGCCGCAACTTCAAATGGAGAGAGTATGCCCAAGGGTACGCTGATGCCCGTGAGGTCTACTTCGATAATGACAATCCATTTGCAATGGGTACCTCAAGGTATGTTACATCATCGGTCTCGGACAAGAAGAACATTGCCGAAGCAAAGTGGCATCCGTCGATTCCTAAAGATGGCAGGTATGCGGTATATGTTGCATACGCGTCATTCGAAAACTCTGTTCCTGACGCACTATACAAGGTCGTTCATAGTGGCGGTACGACGCTATTCAAGGTAAACCAGACTATGGGTGGCGGTACATGGGTCTATCTTGGTACATTCCACTTCAATAAAGGCTCAGGCAAGGAACAAGGGGTTGTTCTGAGCAATGAGAGCAAGCATGCGGGCATTGTGAGCGCCGATGCTGTCCGTTTCGGCGGTGGCATGGGTAATGTGGCGCGTGGTGCTGAGGCTGTCACGAGCGGTATGCCGCGTTATCTTGAGGCTGCCCGTTATAATTTGCAGACTGGCGGTTTTCCGCCCGAGGTCTATTCTGCCTATTCTGGCGAGAGCGACTATCGTGATGATATCCTCTGTCGCGGACATGCTGTCAACTATCTGTCGGGCGGCTCTGTCTTCAATCCTGATACAACCGGTCTTCGTGTCCCTCTTGAGCTCTCTTTCGGTTTTCATTCCGATGCGGGATATGACGAGAATGATAACATAATAGGCTCATTGGGTGTCGTTACCACGCGTACCAATGGCGACACATTGGCTACAGGGCATTCGCGTGCGATGTCACGTGACCTTATATCGTACTTGTTGAACAATGTGCAGGAGGACCTCACGGTGCGCTATGGCAGCCGTTGGCCTGTGCGTGGCATTCTCGACCGCAATTATGGCGAGACGCGCGTTCCTCGCATCCCATCTGTCATACTTGAGTCATTCTCGCATCAGAATTTTGCCGACATGGTATATGCGCATGACCCCGATTTCAAGTTCACTTTTGCGCGTGCTGTCTACAAGTCGTTGCTGAAACATCTCTGCTTTGTGCATGGAACGGAGTATGTGGTGCAACCGTTGCCGGTAAGCAATTTCTCGGTGGAGCTATCGGACAAGGATGACAAGGCTATGCTCAAGTGGCAGCCGGTAATGGACCCTCAGGAGCCGACGGCTGCCCCCGAAAAATATGTTGTGTATACAAGAAAGGGAGAGGGCGGTTTTGATAACGGAACGGTTGTTGACAGGAGTAGTTGCAGTATTGATATCGAGAAAGGTGTATTGTATAGCTTTAAGGTGACGGCCTTGAATGACGGCGGCGAAAGTCTGCCGTCCGAGGTACTTTCGCTCTATCTGTCGAAGCGTGAGGTCGGGAGAGTCCTTGTCGTGAACGGGTTCCATCGCCTCGGCGGCCCGGCTATCTCATCAACCATGCAGACAGCGGGATTTGAGATAGAGACCGACCCTGGTGTCCCTTATGGCTCCTCGCCGGAGTATTGTGGAGTGCAGCTTGACCATTCGCGTGCGGGTATTGGCTTTGAGGATGGTCTTGGTTTGAGCGATGACCGCTATGAGGGTATGCTTATTGCCGGAAACACGTTCGATTATCCTTACGTGCATGGAAAGGCTCTGGCCGCAAATGATGTCTCGTTTGTCTCATGTGGCAGCGGGGCGGTTATGAGCGGGGCGGTCGACATGAACGACTACAAGGCGGTGGACCTTATTCTTGGTGTAGAGAAACAGGGCGAGCCGGGTTCACGTCTGGGCTATGACAGGCCTTACAAGACGTTCCCCAAGGAACTGCAGCAGAAGATAAGGCGGTACTGCAATGCAGGCGGTAGCCTCTTTGTAAGCGGTGCCTTCCTTGCAAGCGACATGACAAAGACCGATGCGGACAGGGGGTTCTTGCGCGAAGTGCTCCGATGTGACTATGGCGGTACCGTTTATGATGCTTCGGAGAATCTTATAAGCGGTGCTGGCGGTTCCCTTTTCCGTATACCGCGTACGGCCAACGAGGAGTGCTATGCCGTGTCGCGCCCCGACATCCTTGTCCCTATTGATGATGCTTTTGTCTCGTTTGTCTTCAACGGATGCAGAGAGAGCGCAGGAGTGGCGTATGCAGGCAAGTATCGTGTGCTGTCAACCAGTTTTCCTTTCGAGTCGGTCGCCGGAGATAAGCAGAGAAGTGAACTGATGGGGGCTGTTATGAGGTTCCTTTTGAAATAGGGGCTGATGTTAAATGTTTAATGTTAAATGTTAAATGTTTAATGTTTAATGTTGAAGGTCAGTTTTGATGTCAACACAAATAAATAAGGGTAACCATTCGGTTACCCTTATTTATTTAATTGCGTGGCAATTACTTCTTCTTTCCGTTGTATTCATCAGAAACTGTCAGCTTTGCGCGACCCTTTGCGCGACGTGCTGCCAATACGCGACGGCCGTTCTTTGTGGCCATTCTCTCACGGAAACCATGCTTGTTCTTTCTCTTTCTGTTAGAGGGCTGGAATGTTCTTTTCATTGTCTTATATTTTTATATGTTTTTCTGTCCAAAAGTACTTTACGTCATTCAGCTTGCAAAATTACTCTTTTTTTTTGTACTGGCAAAGATTTTGACGGGTAATTTTCCTTGATTTGATTATTTGCCTCTCTTTTTGTAGCGCAATGGGACGGCGTCGGATTGTTTTGCGCTATCTGTTTCTCTTTTGCGATTTTCTCTCCTTCTCTTAATATGGTATAATAAAAGGAGGCAAAAATTTGCCTCCTTTTATATCGTATATCCCTTCAATCAGATTTCTGCAATAACCTCTACCTCTACGAGAACGTTCTTCGGGAGAGTCTTGACAGCAACGCATGAACGTGCCGGTTTGCTTGTGAAATACTCTGCGTATACAGCGTTGAAAGCAGCGAAGTCTGCCATGTCACTGAGGAAGCATGTTGTCTTGACAACCTTGTCAAAAGATGTGCCTGCCTCGGCAAGAACAGCCGAAAGGTTCTTCATTACCTGTGTTGCCTGGTCTGTGATGCCCTCTGCCTCAACATCGCCTGTTGCCGGGTTGATGGGAATCTGGCCTGATGTGAACAACATGTTACCGCAGATGATGGCCTGTGAGTATGGGCCGATAGCCTCGGGGGCATTGCTTGTATAAACTTTCTTAAGCATAATCTTATATTTTTATGGTTTGTGATTCTTTTTTAGTCCCAGATTGTGAAACCTGCTTTCTTTATCGCATTCTTTATCTGTTCTACATGCTCGAAGTTACGTGTCTCGAGACTTATGCGAATGAAACATCCTGTGATTGCAAGGTTGGCATTGCTGCGCTCGTGATGTACGCCTATTACATTACCGCCCAGTTCTGCAATGATGCTTGAAATCTGTACCAACTGTCCTGGCTTGTCAAGCAGCTCTACCTTGAGGAGTGCAGTACGTCCAGATGTCATTAGACCACGCTTTACAACGCGGTCAAGGATGTTGACGTCGATGTTGCCGCCTGATACAACACATATTACCTTCTTGCCTTCAATAGGCACCTTGTTGAACATGGCTGCTGCAACGGCAACTGCACCGGCACCCTCGGTAATGAGTTTCTGCTTCTCAAGAAGGGTTAGGATTGCTGATGAAACCTCATCATCGGTAACGGTTACAATCTGGTCGACATACTTGCTGCAAAGGTTGAATGTGTTCTCGCCTGGCTGCTTTACTGCAATACCGTCCGCGATTGTAGATACAGCGTCAAGACGTTCAATATGTTTGTTCTCGACAGAATTCTTCATGCTCGGAGCGCCTGCTGCCTGAACACCATATACCTTGATGTTGGGGTTCAATGACTTTATGGCGAATGCTACACCGGAAATAAGACCACCGCCACCGATAGGTACTATTACAGCGTCAACGTCCTTCATCTGGTCAATAAGCTCAAGGCCTATTGTACCCTGGCCTGCAATCACATCCTCATCATCGAACGGATGTATGAATGTGTAGCCTTTCTCATCGCGCAGCTCAATGGCACGTTTGTATGCATCGTCGTATACGCCTGGAACGAGGCAGATGTCAGCTCCGTAACCTTTTGTAGCCTCAATCTTGGAGATTGGCGCACAATCGGGCAGACAGATAAGAGACTTGATACCGTTCTTTGTCGCTGCAAGAGCAACGCCCTGAGCGTGGTTGCCGGCAGAGCATGCGATTACACCCTTTGATTTCTCCTCCTCAGAGAGCTGTGAAATCTTGTAGTATGAACCACGTACCTTGAAAGAGCCTGTCAACTGCAGGTTCTCGGGCTTGAGATACACTGTTGCATTCTTGTTTACGTTGGGTGCAGGAACGAGCTCTGTGTGTCGTATGACATCCTTCAGCACAAACGCTGCATGGTAGATTTTGTCTAATGTCAACATATTGCTTGGTTAATTAATTGTTAGTGCATTCGCATAAACGCATACGTTGTGATGCATTCGTGCAAATGTACAACAAAATATCATATATCATAAGATGCATGCTGAAAAATCTCTCAAAAAATATATTTTGCGCAATTCAGCGGAATGGTGATTTTTATATGCTTGCTGCCGATTCATTCATATGTTCAATCATCTGTTGTCTCTTCTTATGCTTTTTAACGGGGACAGTTTACTCCTGTTTGTTGCTTTTTTATTACCTTCGCACTCGAAAAACAATTATTTTATGGATAAGGTATCGGAAAACCCTTTCAAAAACCGAACAGGCGGCGACATGCCGCTGATTACAGTTACGGCCCTTTTTGTCACGCTCTATCTTGTGTCGAATGTGATGGCTGTGAAAATAATCAGTATCTTCGGCTATTTTTATTTTGATGCGGGAACAATTACATTCCCGTTTGCATATATGCTCGGTGACGTGCTTGCCGAAATATGGGGCTATCGCACAGCGCGCAAGGTAATATGGATGACGTTTGTCTGTAACGTTGTAATGGTCATCTGTACCCAGGTGGGTGTCTGGCTCCCTTCGCCCGATTATCTCGATGAGACAGCCCGCTCCTATGACACAATCTTTACCTATGTGCCCCGTATTGTGATAGGTTCGCTTGTGGGCTTCCTGCTTGGAGAACTCTCCAATGCGTGGCTCATGGAACGCATTAAGAAGATGACCCGCGGGCGGCATCTGTGGTTGCGTACCATAGGCAGTTCTGTTGTAGGATATCTTTTTGACACACTACCTTTCGTGCTTATAGCTTTTGCAGGAATCCTTACCGTCCGTGACCTATTGCTGATGATAGCTCTGCAGTATGTGATGAAACTCTCGATAGAGGTGCTCTTCGGCACTCCTATGGCCTATGCTGTAATAGTTTTCCTAAAGCGCAAGGTGCTGCGCAATCGCAACAATGGATAGGTATTCGCTGATACATACGAAGATGCCCCGTGAGTTCGTGCTGCTGCAGGGGCAGGGTTGCCGTTGGCGCAAGTGCGCTTTCTGCGACTATCATCAGGATGTGAGTGACGCTCCATTCGATGTCAACAAAGCGGTTCTTGAGCAGGTTACAGGACGATACGGGGTACTTGATGTCATCAACTCGGGGTCGGCGATGGAACTCGATGAGGCTACACTTGAGCTCCTGGAGAGGGTGGTGCGTGAGAGAGGCATCCATACACTCTGGTTCGAGGCGCATTTCATGTACCGTAACAGGCTGTCTGCCTTTGCAGCGCGTTTTGCCCCCGCCAAGGTCAAGTTCCGCTGCGGGGTAGAGAGTTTCGATGCAGCCCAAAGGGCGCGTTGGAACAAGGGTATCCCGGCATGGGTGACAGCCGATGATGTGGCACGATATTTCAATGGTGTGTGCCTGCTCTGTTGTACTATGGATGATACAAGGGAACGTATAATAGCCGACATCGCTACGGCACGCCGTCATTTTGAGTATTTCAGCGTGAATGTCTTCTGCAACAATGGTACCGCAACCAAACGTAATGATGAACTGGCCGCATGGTTCGCCTCCGAGGTATATCCGCATATAAAGGATGACCCCAGAATTGAGGTACTCATCGAGAATACCGACCTTGGGGTGGGGTAAATGGAAAGAGGGCTTCCCTGATTGTAGCAGGGAGAGTCCTCTTTCAGTTTAATCTTTGATATTGCTTGTCGGTCAATTCTGCGCAGGTGCCCATTTGCAGCGTACAGGGGATACAATAGCGCCCTCATCCTTCAGCTGTTTCATTGCCTTGTCCACCTCCTTGCGGTCAATACCGCTGAGTTCTGCAATCTTACCTGCGTTGAGCGGTTCACCCGCCTCTTTCATCACTTGTAGTACTTTTTCCTTAGTTTCCATAATTATAATTTTCTGTTATTTATTAATGTTAGAATCGTTTGCTTGGCAAACGTAATGCAAATATGGCAATTATCTTACGAGTTGCAATATCTGTTCATTTTTTTTAATATTTATTTTCTGATTTTAGGTTTATTCTCAACCGTAATCTCGAATGTGCTTGCCGGCAGGCCTGTCTCATTTACAAGATTGGCATCGGTAAACGGCTTCCAACCGTAGCGTATGCGGTGTGCTTCGCCTTCAATGATTATGCGGTTGCCTTTTATCGTAGCCTTTTTCTCAAAATCTACAGCAGTGAATCCAGCTGTCTTGCCGGCAATCTCAAGGCCGCGCAGGGGGGCACCGTCGCTTGTCATCAGTTTGTTGGCATCGCTGAATTCGATTACAGTCTTGCCTCTGAAACTGAAAGCCCTGACAGGAGTAGGCCCGTGCTGGGCAACATGTTCCATACCGTATGTCTGGTTGAGTGCAAGACGTGCAAGACGTTCGCCCACCGGTGCTTTCTCCTTGGGGTGTACATCGGTAGGGTGTCCCTTGTCGCTCGATACGGCAAAGTCACAGAATGGTATTGAGCCGGCCATGCGGCGCTGTGAGTCGCGGAAGTGCGGCCACGAGGGGCGTTTGATGCTTGACAGCTGAACAAAGTAGAACGGCATTTCGGGATTATTCCATGTGCGGCGCCAACAGTCGACAAGTGTGGGGAATATTGTCTCGTGCAACTCTACATTGTGCGCGTTCGATTCACCCTGATACCATATTGCACCTTGGATTGGGTAGCATGCGATAGGCGCAATGCCGGTCTCGTAGAGGTAGCAAGGCTCGTAAGGGTGGCGTTGCAACTTGTTTGTGCTCTTTGTGATATTCTGGGCTGCGCGTCCGCGGCACCAGTCCTGTATCATGTCATTCTGACGCCAATTGTAGAGGATGTCTACAAGTGTAGGGTTGAACTCCAGTGTCTTGCGGTCGATGAAAGACTCGGCAGGAGCACCGCCGACAGCATTGCAGATAAGTCCCACGGGAACTCCCAAAGAGTCGGCAAGCATAGCACCGAAGTGGTATGCCACAGCCGAGAAGTCACTGACGTTCTCCTCGTCCTGTAACTGCCATGCGGTAGGCACGTAGTAGTCGTGGCAGTTGAGTGCGGCAAGGTTGGTGCTGTCCCACTCCACGTTGTCGGTGAATACGCGCGGTTTCATGTCATAAAGGCGTATGTCCTTGTCCTTAATGTTGGCGAGGCTCTGTGTCTTGTGTGAGCTCTCCTTTACCATAAATGCCATGTTCGACTGTCCCGAACAGAGCCATACTTCGCCAATGACAACATTCTTGAACTTAATATTCTCTTTCCCGCATTCAACGGCAATTGTATATTTTTCGCCGTCGGCCATCATTGGAGTGAACATCACTTTCCAGTTCCCGTCCTCGGCTGCTTTAGTTATTATCTTCTGTTTGCCGAAACTTACAACAACCTCCTTGCCGGAATCGGCTGTTCCTGCAACGACAAAAGGCTTGTTCTGCTGTATAACCATGTTGTCACTGTATATGGCAGGCAGGGATAGTCCGCCGAAATCATCGGTTATTGCCGAATATACCTGCTTTGCAATAATCGCAGCACCTTCTGCGTCGGGGTGCAGTGCATCAGGCATAAGGTCGGGCCGGCTGTAAAGGTAACGGCTGAGGTCGACAAGTTCAAGATTCTCGTGCTGTGCAATCTCTTCAATCTTCTCCTGAATCTGCCAATACCAGTCGCGTGTACCGCTCTTGAAGCGTCGGTGCCAGTGGAAGATAGGTGTCATGCGGCAAACGATAATCTTTGGGTTGCCGTCGGGGTGCGCCTTCCTGAAACTGTCGATTATACCGGTATAGTCGCCGAAGAACTCGTCGCGGTAGTTGGGCCAGTTGCGAGGGTCGGTGTCGTTGAGACCCAAGTGAATTACAATAATGTCGGGAGCGAACTCAAGTGCAGCCTTGTATTCGGGCAGAGAAGTGTATGGGCGGTGTCCCTTGTTCAGCAGGGTTGCACCCGAATGCCCGAAATTGCGCACCTCGTACTCCTCGCCGAGCAGCTGTTGCAACTGTGTGGGATAGGAGGTCTCTGCCGGGTTCTTGTGTCCGTAGCCGTATGTTACACTATTGCCTACACAGGCAACCTTTATCTTCTCCTGCGCTACAGCCATCAGCGGCAGCGCGAGCAGTAGTGTGAAAAGCAGTCTTTTCATAGTCGTATGTTGTTTTTTCTTTTGCGAATATACCTCTTATTTCATATTGACGCAAATCCTTTTTTGACTTTTGCCGAAAATGATGGCGTTGAATGCAGATTGTACATTTTGCCGGTTCATCTGTTCTTGGCATTAAGCCCATACCGGACATTCAGGAGAAGATACAGAAGATGATTGCAAAGTACCGTGCCGAGACAATAGACATTGAAGATGTTGAGTACGAAGAGGCAGACTTGGAAGAAGATGTTTTATTTAGCGATAAAGAAACGGAAAGTACCAAAAGTCAGTTATAAATGGAAGTTATTTATTACCTTTGTAAACAAATAATAAATCGTAATGAAAACGGCAAAAACTGTTGATGAACAAATTGATATATTGCGTTCTCGTGGTATAATCATAAACGACCCCGAAAAGGCAAAAGAGATACTGAACGATATTGGTTATTATCGTTTGGGATTTTATTTCTTCCCATTTGAAAGAACACACCCACAAACAACAAATAGGACACACGAAGTAATACCCGGGACACAGTTTGAAGATGCTGTAGCCCTGTACTATTTTGACTTCGATTTAAGGAATATACTCAACAGATATCTAACTCGTGTTGAGGTGGCTTTCAGAACCTATCTTACATACTATATGTCGTTGCAGTATAAAACTGACCCGTTGTGGTTTGTGAGTCCTACTGTGGTTATTCAATCCTTTATAAATGATTTTGATAGAAAAGTATATCAGTCGGAGGCGTTCAGGAAAAACCAGCAGATAAAGAGACATCACAATAAATATCCAGCTGATAAATATGCTCCTGCTTGGAAAACGGTTGAGTTTATGACATTCGGTAGTATTGTGAGGCTGTATAAGTCTATTGACAACAAAGACGACAAAAAAGCAATAGCAAGAAACTTCGGTGTCGGCAAATCTGCGGTTTTTGCTACATACATTGATGCTATTTGCACTTTACGAAACAAGTGTGCTCACGGTTCGGCTCTTTTTGATTTGCAGCTCCCTAACGGTATTATTGCTGCAAAGGGTCCAAAAATTGGGCTTACGGGTGCTGATTGTCAAAACCTGAATGGTGCTATAACCGTTCTGTTATATGTCCTTAAACACATATCACAGAACAGGGCAAATGATTTGCAACGTGAACTTGACGAACTTTATACTCGCTTCAAGAAACAGAGAGTGGAACTTGTTGAAATACTCAAAAAATGTTCCGGTCTTAATTTTTAACTATCAAAAACTTGTTTGGCAAAACTTTTGTTCATATATTTGCACACAGAATCGTGTAATTCTCAGCCGTAGTCGCAGTGTCTTGCACGTTAAACAGTACAGTATCAAGCCCAGTCCTTAGTCGATTGGGCTTGAGTCATTTTATATGCTTGTCTTTTTTTCTCGGTAAGTCGCACGCGAAATTTGCAGTGTACCTTCATTATACACTGCAAAATGTCGAAGCCAAACAAGCAAATATACTTTAACGAACCGCAACGCCTTACCCAGCTTATCGGCGCAAACACCACCGTTATTGTCGCAGGCCGTCGAACTGGAAAGACGGACAGCATTGCTGCACCTTTCGTTCTCCGTAATATGCAGCGTATGCCGGGCAGTACAGGGGGCATTGTAGTACCCACCCTCAAGCACAGACTTACCAATACTTTGCCGGGGCTTTTCGCCGCGTGGAAGCGTTGGGGATATATTCAAGGAGTGCATTATGTCGTTGGTCGCAAGCCTCCCAAATCCTTTGCACGCGCAATCATCGAGCCGAGCGATTACGAACATGTTATATCGTTCTATAATGGCTCTGTGGCAGTCATTATATCACAGGAC
>JAFXGX010000080.1 GCA_017536695.1 Bacteroidaceae bacterium
CAGTATTGGAATTACCGTTACTATCGTGCCAACTACCTTCCGTCGCTCACGCTCAGCAGCTCGCCATATATAAACAATGAGATAAACAAGATTACCCAGGGCGACGGAACATCGCTCTTTCTCAGCCAGAGCCAGTTCGGTGGCGATCTGTCATTAAGCATCAACCAGAATATCTCTCTTACAGGCGGAACATTCTTCATAAAGAGCAGTGTCAACTACCTCAGGGAGATGGAGAGCAAGATGAACATGTTCAGTACTGTTCCTGTGAGTATCGGTTACAGCCAGAGCCTTTTCGGTTACAACAGTCTCAAATGGGACCGCCGCATAGAGCCTTTGCGCTATGCCGAGGCCAAGAAGAGCTATGCCGAGACCATTGAACTTGTATCGGCACAGGCATGCAACCACTTCTTCAATCTTGCCACGGCGCAGAGCAATCTGAGTATGGCCCATGACAACTATGCCAATGCCGACACTCTTTACCGTATGGCTCAGGGGCGTTACAAGCTCGGAACGATAACGGAGAATGAGATGCTGCAACTTGAGATACGTCGCTTGAGTGAGGAGGCGAACGCCATGGATGCGCAGATTGCCCACGAAGAGACCCTGCAGCAGTTCCGCTCATTCCTGGGGTTGGGGCAGGATACATTCATAACCCTTCTGCTGCCCGACAGTGTCCCTGATTTTACGGTCCCCTTTCCCGAGGCTCTTGAAATGGCAATGAAGAACAGCCCCGATCCTGTGTACTATGAGCGCATACGCAAGGAGGCCGGCAGCAACCTTGCAAACGCAAAGGCCAATGCGGGACTGAAGGCCGACATATATCTCCAGTTCGGTCTGTCGCAGACGGGAAACACCCTTCCCGGTGCTTATAAGAGACCTATGACTCAGGAGTACGGTAGCCTTACCATTTCGTTTCCCATACTCGACTGGGGGCGTGGACGCGGAAAGGTGCGTGTGGCACGTTCGCAACAGGAACTCGTGGAGATACAGGCGCAACAGGGTATGGAGGATTTTACACATAATGTGCAGAAGCTTGTCTCGCAGTTCAATATGCAGGCACGCAAGGTGCGCATTGCCCGTCTCACCGACCGGCGTGCCCGCCACAGGCATACGGTAGCCATGCGCCTCTACATAATGGGACAGAATACGCTGCTCGACCTCAACGATGCCATTGCCGAACAGAATTCTGCCGGGCGCTCCTACCTCTATGCCATGAGTACCTATTGGAGCCTGTACTACACGTTGCGAAGCATGACGGGGTACGATTTCCGCGAGCATTGCAGCATAACCGAACAGCTGCCGGAGATTGAGAACTGAAATGTGAAAACTGAAAACTGTAAATTAATGTGAGTTCGATATAAACTCAACCAAATCGCGAAATTGTCATCCCGACAGAGCGAAGCGACGAGGGATCTTAAAATATCGTGAAATAAGAGATCTCTCACATTTGTTCGAGATGACAAGTACGCTAAATTACAGTATTAATTGTTATTTCGAACTCACGTTAAACTAGAAACCGGAAATTATGGATATAAAACTACCACCGCAGCCATGGTATCGGAAATACCTGGTGCACATTGTTTCGGGTACAGCCCTTGTTGCCTTGCTCGTGTACACAGTTGTGCTTGCCGTCTCGCCCCCACGGCGTAGTATCAGCAAGGAGCGTGTACGCATAGCCGAAGTTGTCGAGGCTCCTTTCCTGGAGTTCGTCGAAGTGGAAGGGCTTGTACACCCCGTAATGACAATACAGCTGAATGCCCTTGAGAACGGCTATGTAGAGCGCATAGTATGTGATGAGGGTGCAATGCTGAAGCAGGGCGACACCATCCTTGTGCTCAGCAACCCCGACCTGTTGCGTACCATTGACGAGGAGCGCGAACAATGGGAGAAGGACAACCGCAACCTGCATGAACAGGAGATACAGATGGAGCAGAAGAGCATCGACCTCCGCTTGCAGACACTTGAGCAGAAGTACCAGATTACAGCATTGGAACGCAAGCTCACCCAAAGCCGCGAGGAGTTTGCCATGGGCATTAAGAGCCGTGCCGAACTGGATATCGTGGAGGCCGAGAACGAACACCTGCATAATAAGCTTATGCTGCAGATGCAGAGCCTCGGGCATGACTCGGCGACGACTGTACTCCGCCGTCAGATGATTGTAGCCGACCGCGAGGCCGCACAGCGCAGGTTGCAGAATGTGCGGCGCCGCACCGAGGGTCTTGTGGTACGCGCACCGTGCGACGGACAGTTGGGGCACATCAACCTCATAATAGGGCAGCAGGTGAGTGCCGGTTCCAAGATTGGCGAACTCAAGATAATGGACCAGTATAAGGTAAGCACGCAGCTGAGCGAATATTACGTTGAACGCATACATGCCGGGCTGCCGGCCACCATAGTGCAGAAGCAGGACACCTTTCCGCTACGCATAAGCCGTGTAGTGCCCGAGGTCAAGGAACGTAAGTTCGCTGTCGACCTTCTCTTCAACGGTGCGACCCCCGATAATATACGTCTTGGCAAGAGCTACCGTGTGAAGGTGGAGCTGGGGCAGCCCGAGCCGGCTGTTGTCATTCCGCGTGGAGATTTCTACCAGAAGAGCAGCGGCGAGTGGATTTTCCTGATTGACGGGGAGACGGGCATAGCACGCCGTGTTCCCATTGAGGTGGGGCGGCAGAACCCTGAGCAGTTCGAGGTCCTCAAAGGATTGAAGCCCGGCGACCGCGTGATAACAAGCGGCTACGACCGCATAGGTGACGCCGAAGAGGTAATAATAGAATAAGAAAAAGAAAAACACGTTATATAAGAAACTTGATAAACCACAGAACAATGATACAGCACTATTTCAAAATAGCATGGCGCAACCTGCTAAAATACAAGACACAGAACATAATATCAATACTCTCCCTGGCGGTGGGTGTTGTCTGTTTCGCGATAACAGTATATCTGTTGAAGAGCTTTGTGCTTGAGATATACCTCACCGAGATGGATACGCGCAGCGTGTCAGTGAGTGCATACAACATGACCGAGGAGCAGTACAAAAGCCGTCCTGTTCACGATGCCAATTGGGCCGACATACAGTACAACGATCAGGTATGGATTGACCGTAGTTTTGTAGAGCGCCTCAATTCGCTTGAGATTCCGTCAATGCGAGAGGCTCGTTTCGCTTCTATGTTTGTGGGAGCAGATACGGACTTTGAGACCAAGGACAGCAAGTGCAAGACATTGCTGTGTTCCTATGGCTATTTCTCGCCCCGTTTCTTTCACTATAACTTCTACACCAGTGCCGTTACGGGCAAGCGTATTCCGGAACTGCATGAGGGTGATGTCATCATAACAGCCGACATCAGCAAAAAGGTCTACGGCAAGGGTGTCGACCCGCGCGGGCTTGTCATACATAGCCC
>JAFXGX010000081.1 GCA_017536695.1 Bacteroidaceae bacterium
ATTCTATATTTGCAAGGTCATTGGCTCGTTCATCCTTTAGCGGCCCGCACGGCATGAGTTTAACCCATGCTGCGTGCGACCAACCGCTAATGAACTCGCCGATAACAAAACTAAAGTTTTGTCATTCTATATTTGCACTGTCATTGACTCGTTTTGCTTTTCGCAACCCAAACGGCATAACCTACGGCTATGCTACGTTTGACCTGTTGCTGCAAAACTTGTCGATAACAAAACGTTGTTTTGTCATTCTGAGCGCATGTGAATTATTGTATTTAGCGAGTGTAACAAGAATTCATTATATGTTACTCTACGAGCGTTACAATAATCGCCGAAGGCAAGAATCTCTTCCCCTGTAGCTCATTATATGAAGAAAGGATTGCATTTGCAATCCTTTCTTCATATAATAAGGTCATCCAGCCTTACCTTGGGCACACAATGTACACCATCCTTTCGGTAATATCCACGCGATTCATCGGCCGATATCTCAACCAAAGCATGTTTCTCGGAGCTCTTCCCGACAGCAACGACCATCAGAGGCTCAAGTTCAAGAGCAAGCACACCCTTTATGGCATCCTTGTCAAAAGAGAGTATACAAAGCCCGTTAAGCCCAATCTCAGCCGCCTGGAGCAGCATGCTCTGCACTGATATCCCCAAATCGATATAAGTGCTTGTACGCGGTTCTATTGCGGAACATACTACGATAAAAGCATTGGGTTCATGTCCAGGCAACGGCAAATGCATGTCAGCAAGCCCTGCACCCATTGATATATACGGCAAGAGCTTATGAGCCTCATCGCTCATCACGAGACGGAAGCGCAGCACCTGTCTGTTACGTGCCGATGCCACTTTAGTATTCACGGCCACTATGCGCCGTAATTGGTCGGGACGCACGATAAACGAGCAGTCATACCCACGCGTACTACGGTTCTTCTCAAGCAGCACAGACAAGCTGTTCTTTGCCTTGGAAGAGGTATTCCCAGCTGACGCGCGATGCTGCTCCATTTTCTTCTCAAGATAATTGTCGGCCATATCAGTCAAGGTTAACGTTCGAGATTCGCGGACAGAATGTCCGGAAAAAATAAAAGAGCCCCAGAAACTGAGGCTCTTTTGAGGTACCTGGCGGATTCGAACCGCCGTACACGGTTTTGCAGACCGCTGACTAAGCCACTCATCCAAGGTACCGGTTGCTTTTAGCGATGACAAAGGTAAGACATTTTTTGTGAACGGCAAACAAAGAGGCCTCTTTTTTACCATTTTAAGCCATATTTGAGCAAATATTCAACCATTTGCACTCATAATCGGCTTTAAAATCATATATTCGCGAAAACTATCATGGTACACAGAATAGAAAAATATATCGTGAAGAACATGCTGCTCTCCCCGGGAAGCAAAGTTCTTGTTGCGCTCAGTGGCGGTGCCGACTCCGTAGCGCTGCTTGTTGTACTCATGAAACTGGGCTACCGCTGCGAGGCTATGCACTGCAATTTCCACCTCAGAGGTGAAGAGAGCAACCGCGATGAGCGATTCGTGGCAGAGTTGTGCGCAAGACACAATATACCTTTGCACACAGTACATTTTGACACAGCTGCATATGCCAAGAAGCAAGGCATATCCATTGAAATGGCAGCCCGTGAGCTGCGATATGCCGCATTCGAGGAGCAACGGGCAAAGATTGGCGCCGAGGCCATTGCCGTTGCCCACCATCGCGATGACTCCGCCGAGACACTGCTCCTGAACCTGTTGCGCGGAACAGGAATAAAGGGATTGTGCGGAATTCAGCCAAAGAACGGATATATTGTCCGTCCCTTGCTTTGCGTAGGCAGAGCCGATATAATAGACTATCTCAAATGGCGCAACGAGACATTTGTAACAGACAGTACCAACCTGACAAACGACTATACCCGTAACAAGATAAGGCTTGATATAATCCCGAGGCTTGCCGAGATAAACCCCTCTGTTATCGAGAGCCTTGCTGCCACAGCAAACAGGCTAAGAGAAACCGAACAGATATACAACAAAGCCATCAAGGAAGCAACATCAAGAGTAATGAGCGGCAATACCATAAATATCAGCGCTCTGAAGAAGGAGACAGCCCCACAGACCTTGCTGCATGAGATATTATCGCCTCTTGGCTTCAACAGTACCCATGTCGCGAACATTTCCGAGGCAATAGAGAGCGAAGGCTGCCGCGAAGTCACGAACAGAGAGTGGCGAATCATCAAGGAGCGCGACACATTGCTTATTGTCCCTAATGAAGAGCAAAAGGAATACACCCTGTCACTGCCTGCCGAAGGCTGTATTGATACAGGGAGAGGTACGTTGATTATTGAGCGGCTATCATTTGACGGGAACATTCCCAAAGAGAGTAACCGAGCTATGCTTGACACAAGCAAGCTGGAGAAGCCGCTGACCCTGCGTTCCGTACGCAAGGGCGACCGCTTCGCCCCGTTCGGGATGCGCGGTACAAAGCTTGTGAGCGACTATCTCACAGACCGCAAGAAAAGCATCATTGATAAGCGACAGCAATTGGTGATAACTGATGCGACGGGTGCAATAGTATGGCTTGTAGGCGAGCGCCCTGCTGCTCCCTACTGCGTGAAGAACAGTACAAAAGAGGTTATTACACTTGAGTGGAAGAGCAAAGAGGCATGAATACTTGCGGGGTCTTTCAATCATGACGTCATCACAAACAGTACCATGGCTCCGCACTGCAGTTGGCACAAACTTCAGCCTTTCAGCTTAAGACTTAAAGTCATTCGCTCAGATATACAAGAGCCTTCTTCGCCTCCTCGGAACCGCCGCTCCTTGCCTTTCGCAGGAGTCTTACACCCTTTGAACGGCTCTCGGCAACACCCTGACCATTATAATAACATACACCGAGATAGTACTGCGACTCGGGATAATCCTGCTCTGCGGCCAAGGTAAACCACTCGACGGCTTTCGCGTAATCCTGCCCTACGCCTAACCCCTCATAGCAACATACACCCATATAATGACGTGCGCGGGCGTTCTCCTGCAATGCCGACTTCAAGAACCAGCGCACAGCCGTTCGCGGATTGCAGACCGTACCACTGCCTGTAAGATAACAGAATCCGAGGTCGCATTGGGCATCGGCATGCCCTTGCGTTGCTGCCTGCGAAAGCCACATAACGCCTTTTTCAACATCCTTGGGCAGCACATCGCCTTCGCTGTACATCCGGCCAAGCATATACTGCGCATCGGCATAATCATTGACAGCAGCCTCATAGAGCCAATCTATCGCTTCCTCCTTGTCATTGCCAAGATTGATATCGAGATAACAGAGGGCAAGCGAATACTGTGCAATGGCAAGACCACGCTCCGCAGCTTTCTCATACAGTTCCATTGCAACATTGCCATCGGGATAAACTCCGATACCCCACTCGTAACATGAGGCCAGATTGTATATACCCTCAAGATTCCCCTTGTCTGCTGCCTTCGAGTACCACCTGAAAGCCTCATCATCATCCTGCGCCACCGCATACCCGTTCTCATAGCAAGAGCCGAGATAGGATTGAGCCTCGGCATTGCCCTGCTCCGCTGCACGCTTGAGCCACTCTACCGCAACAGCATAGCTCTGCTCCACACCGACACCACTGTAGTAACACACACCGACTGCACACTCGGCATCGGCATGCTCCTGCGAAGCTGCCTTTGTATACCACTCCACCGCCTCGACAGGCGAGACATCTGTACCATATCCGTTCTCCATGCAGTAGCCTACGCTGAACTGCGCATCGGCATTGCCCTGAACCGCAGATTTCAGGAACCAGGCGAAAGCCTCTTCATAATCGGCCTCCACACCCTCGCCGTTATAACAGCATAGTCCATACTCATACTGCGCGGTAGCATGCCCGCCTTTGGCAGCCTCAAGGAATAGTGATGACGCCCTGGCAAAATCATTGTTTTTGAAAGCCTCAACACCCCTTTGGTATACAACCTCCAACGAATCCCTATCAACGGAATCGGCCACAGAAAGCGGATTAGCCCCTGCAAAGAGAGGCAACAGCAACAATAATATGGACAGCACTCTTCTCATTAAACTATAATCACTTCTTCAATTCCTTGAGTTTGTTTGCAGCATCAGGATGTCCCAATGAAATTGCCTTGTTCAGATTCTCCTCGGCAAGAGTTCTGTTGCCCGACTTTGAATACGAACAGCCTAAAAGGTAATATATATCCGATGATTCAGGGTCAATCTCCTTGGCGGCCTCAAGAGCAGCCACAGCCTCGTCAAGCAGATTCAGACGATAGCACAACAGTCCTTTCTCGAAATAGAACAGAACATATCCCGGCGCAATCGATATCGCCCTTTCAAGGTCATTGAGCGCCTGCTGATACATCTTGCATTTTACCTCGGCCTGCGAACGTATATAATAGAATGTTCCTCCGAGCCTGACAGCACTGTTCTCCTCATAGTAGTTATAGTCCATGACAGCTTCGCGATGACGGCCTACAGAATCCTTCATGAGCCCACGCTCGAATACAAGCGGCAGCGCATCATCCTTGTTTCTCTCCATGGCACGGTTCACTGCACTGTCCATAAGTTCTATTGCCGCATCGTAATTCTTCAGTACCCGCTGGCACTGCGATGCATTGGCATATACACCGTCCTGCTCAATGTCGGCACCCACCAACGACATATAACAGCCGTATGCCTCATCGAAGCGGCCCGCATCATAAAGGCGGCCGGCCTTGTAATATACATAGACAGGCAAGCTGTCGGCAGCAATGGCCTTGTCAAGCATTGCTATCACATTGTCCACTGAAAGAGCATTATGCGAAACCGTATCGCCGTCATATATGATTGAGGACAAGGTCTTGGCCTTGTTGAAATATACCTCGGCAGGTTTCTCAGCAAATGAGAGGGATTTCTCCCACTGCGCATCGGCCGCCTCAATGTCGCGGCAATGCACCGCCAGAAACTCAGCCTTGCTCATATAACCCTCATAGCTTTCAGGAAAAGCATTTATGAACTCATCCACCACTTTGCCGTAGGAAGCACTGTCGCCCAACACAGCCTGCATATACATGCACGACAAGGCTGCATCCTTGTCATCAGGCAGAAGAGTGCGTATACCCATATCGTTATAATGTCCCCTGCCGTATGTTACAGAGGTTGTGACAAGCTTTTCATATACGGTAGAGCCTATGGCATAGCTGCATGTATCGCCTGCTGTCATCGGTTGCATTATTGCAACAAGCTCACCATTGGCGTTAACGAGCGGAAGCGACGCATATCCCTCCTGCATCTTTATATCAAGCGTGTAATATGCATGCGAGTAGAATGAATCTACAGCAGCGACACTCACTCTCTTTACCTCGCCGCTGTTCTTCTTGCCATACGAAAGCATGTAGAGCTCACCGCCAACCGGCACCGCACTATGCGAAACGGACAGATAAGGTATTTTCTTGTCGGCAGCCACACGCATCCTGACGCAATCGTACAGATTGTTCAGGCCCACAATTCCCAGCACTGGACGCACCTTGCCTTTAGTGTCAATGACAGCAATGCTGTCCGACTTACGCGCCAGCATATATGAAAGCACTACGTCGCCGTTGCCGCCCACAAAGAATGCAGTTCCGTTGCCTTTGAGTTCTCCGTTGCTGTAGGCAAGTATGCTTGTTACCGACAGGCGTGCCTTCTCTACCTTCTTGGGCAGTTTCTGAGCCGCACATAAAGTAGCAATGGACAGCAGGGCAAGAATTATAACAATACTTCTTCTCATATCTTTCAGTCCTGAAGATGACGCTGGCGCACAGCCTCGTACAGGATGACACCTGTCGCCACCGATACGTTCAAAGATTCAATGTTACCGAACTGCGGGATAGACACCCAGTCATCGCACAATGCGAGATGTTCGCGGGGGATACCGGTATCCTCAGCGCCCATGACAATACATACAGGCTCATTGAAATTGGCCTGGGTATAGTTCATGTCGCCCTTCTCGGTTGCACACACGATACGTATGCCCGAATCCTTCAGGTACTTCAAGGTCTCTGTTATGTTCTTCTCGCGACATACAGGAAGAGTATGCAGTGCTCCTGCAGATGTCTTTACCGCATCGGCATTAACAGTGACACTGTTGTGCGCGGGGAGAATGATTGCATCGACACCTGCACAGTCACAGGTACGTGCGATAGAGCCGAAGTTACGCACATCGGTAATGCCATCGAGCAGCACAAGCAGCGGACTCTTGCCCTCTTCGTAGAGTGTCGGTACAAGAGTGTCCACGTGAGCATACTCCACTGCCGAGATATATGCTATAACTCCCTGATGATTCTTGCGTGTAATACGGTTCAGTTTCTCTACCGGCACACGCACTACAGGAATGGTACGGCCTTTCAGAGCCGCAAAGAGCTCGCGTGACAGTTCGCTCTGGATATCGCGTTTAACCAGAATCTTATCAATCTCCTTACCGGCCTCAAGAGCCTCAAGAACGGCGCGTACGCCGAAAATCATTTCATTTGTGTTTACCATAAAACAGGCAACTGTTTATTTTTATTCTACAATTCTTATCTACACTCCTTTGAGAGCAACCCGCGGGCATTGTCAAGTGCAGCCTCGCTCAGTACCTCGCCGCTCATCATCTGCGCAATCTCCCTTACCCTATCCTCCTGCTCAAGCCTGATGATATTCGTGACAGTACCCTTGTCTGTCTCTTCCTTGTACACCTTGTAGTGGTTAGAGCCCAAGGCTGCCACCTGTGGCAGATGGGTAATGCTCAACACCTGACAGAAACCGCATGCCATCTGTTGCATGATACGCCCCATGCGCTCGGCAAGGATTCCCGACACACCGGTGTCCACCTCATCAAAGATGAGAGTCGGCTGTTTGGTACTCGATGCGATGAGCGACTTCAACGCAAGCATCACGCGCGCCATCTCACCGCCCGAAGCGACATCGCACAACGGTTGCGGCGCACTGCTGCTGTTGGCCGAGAAGAGGAACACCACATCATCGCACCCCGACGGAGTGAAACCATCGACAGGCCTGAACTCCACCTCGAAACGTATCATCGGCATTCCCAGGTTCACGAGTATTGCGATTATCTTCTCCTGCAGCTGCGCAGCACTCTCCTTGCGGTTGGCGGTAAGTTCTGCGGCCACCTGCAAGAGTCCCTCCGAGGCACTTTTTATACGCTTCTCAAGTTCTCTTATATCATCATCGCCAAAAGCTATGCTGTCAAGCTTTGCGCTGTACTCGGCAGCAAGAGCTATCAAATCCTCGGCACTCTCAACCCTGTGCTTCTTCATCAGGGAGTATATCTGCGCCACCCTGTTCTCTACGAACTCAAGACGTGCGGGAGCAAACTGCACACGTCCGGCACGCTGCTGCATCTCATCGCAGCAATCCTTCAGTTCTATGTAGTTGCTCTCGAGCCTGTCGGCAAGCTCCTGTGCCGCACCATAATGCGCTGCAATGCGGGAGAGCGCCGATGAAGCCTCACGCAATGCCTGCAACATGCTGCGCTCATCGCTGTCAATGGCGTTGTAAGCTCCGTAAAGAGCAGCCTGAATCTCCTCGGCGTGCGACAGTTCCTGAAGTTCCAGTTCAAGTTCCTGAAGTTCACCGCTCTTGAGCGAAGCCGCCTCAAGTTCATCGAGCTGGAAACGGAGCCACTCCTCATCACGCTTGGCAGCCTCAAGAGCTTTCCTGCGTTCGGCAAGCTCGCGCTGCAACGAAAGATATTTGTCATACCTCTCCCTATAGCCACCCAGAAGCACCCTGTTCCCTGCAAGCACATCAAGCACACCAAGCTGGTAGTTCCTGTCGCCGAGCAATAGGTTCTGATGTTGAGAGTGTATATCAATGAGCCTTGCCCCTATCTCCTTGAGAAGAGAGACATTCACAGGAGTATCGTTTATGAACGCCCTGCTCCTGCCGCTTGCGGCAAGCTCACGGCGTATTATACACTCCCTGTCGTAATCGATGTCATTCTCCTCGAAAAGAGGCTCGAGCCCGAACCCTTCAAGGTCGAAGAGACCCTCTATGACACAGCGGTCAGCACCCTCGCGTATAGCCTTCACGTCGGAACGCTGTCCAAGAAGCATGGCAACAGCGCCAAGAAAGACAGACTTTCCATGGCCCGTTTCTCCTGTAATTACAGAAAAGCCTGCCGAGAGTTCAATCTCGACATGCTCGATAAGCGCGAAGTTGCGTATGGTAATATGCTTAAGCATCTCAATTATTATTCTTTGTTATCTTGTCCCACTCCGATGAGAGCGAAGGGTTAATCTCGGAGAGAATCTTTACCACATCCCTCTTCTCATCAGCTGTACATTTTGAATATACGTTCACAATCTCATCGACCTTGTACTCTGTGAACAGTTTTGTGAAATATGCCATCGGACGGTCCTCATAAGCCTTCTTCAGCAACGAAATGCTCTCGGTTATCGCCTTGCGCCCACCGTCGGCATCCTTGAACATTGTATCCAGCCCAAGCCTGTGGTATTTGTACATCAGTTTGCGCACAGGTTCAAGGGCACCGTTCATATAGTCATCGATTATCGAATATCGGTTGTTATTGTTGCTTCCGGCCCTCCAGCCGGCATCGCCCAGATTCTGTGCATTGTTCGCTATCGTAAGGGCCTTGTTCAGGAATTCGCTGCCACCGAGCTCGCCCATGGAGTCAAAATCCATGCCGATAATTGTATATACGTAGAATGCAATCACGGCTGTGAGGTTATTGTCGAGATTCTCCTCGACAAACTCAAGACGGTCATACGGCTGATACTTGAACTTTATGCTTGCATCCTCATACTTGAACAACAGTGAGTTGTATGAAGAGCCGAACACAGGACGCGTGGCCTGCACCATGAGCGAACAATCAAAGGAACCGTCATTCGCATATGAGTTAACGACAAAGTTGAAACTGCACATTATGCGTTCATTCTCCTCGTATGTATTGCTTGTCCACTTGCGATTGTTGATGAACTCCGAGAGGGCATCCTGCAACATAGTGAAGACCTCGGTATTCGAGCCCTGCACCTTTGAGGCATTGAGATTGACCGTCGCATTGAGTTCCTCTCCTTCGGCGCTTGCAACCGACGGCAACAGAAGCATCACAAGCATCACAAGAAGCCTTGAGAAATGCGCAACGACATCCTTGGCGACTTCGGCCTTACTTTTCAGAGGATATTCACTCTTGCCTTCACGGTCAATTATCGTGACCTTGTTGGTGTCGCAAGAAAAACCTGCACCCTTGTCTTCGAGCGAGTTAAGCACTATAAAATCGAGATTCTTTTTGTAGAGTTTCAGACGTGCATTCTCCTCGGCATTGTTTGTCTCAAGGGCAAAACCGACGAGACACTGCCCCTCTCTCTTGGCCTTGCCGAGCGTTGCGGCAATGTCGGGATTTGCCTCAAGGTCAATGGTCATTCCCTCGCCTGTGCGCTTTATCTTGTTGCTTGCCTGTACCGCAGGACGGTAATCGGCAACAGCGGCAGAGAGAACAGCCGCATCACACGAAGGAAATGCCTCGATAGCGACATCACACATCTCGCGCGCCGACTCTACATCAACACGCTTTATTGCAGGATGAGGCGTAGGCAGCGAGACAGGACCGGCCACCAGAGTGACATCTGCGCCACGGCGGGCACACTCGGCAGCTATCGCAAAGCCCATCTTGCCCGATGAGTAGTTGCCGATGAAACGCACAGGGTCAATCTTCTCATATGTAGGCCCTGCAGTAATCAGGATTTTCTTGCCTGAAAGCTCACTGCCGGTCAAAAAAAAATCCTTCAGCACCCTGATGATATTCTCGGGTTCCTCCATGCGGCCTTTGCCGCTGAGATGACTTGCAAGTTCACCGGCCGCAGCTTCTATTATGTGGTTGCCGTAGCTCTTGAGAGTCGCGATATTCTTTACCGTCGACGGGTGGGCATACATGTCGAGGTCCATTGCCGGAGCAATGAATACCGGAGCCTTCATAGACATGTATGTCGTAACAAGGAGATTGTCGGCCACACCCGCAGCCATCTTGCCCAATGTCGAGGCTGTCGCCGGAGCGACAATCATAGCGTCGGCCCACAAGCCAAGCTCCACATGACTGTGCCATGAACCGCTGTCGCTGTTGAAGAACTCGCTAAGCACCGGACGTCCCGACAATGTCGACAATGTCAGCGGAGTTATGAATTCCTTTGCGGCGGGAGTCATCACGACCTGTACCTCGGCACCCTCCTTCACAAGAAGACGCACCAGCAGCGCAGCCTTGTATGCGGCAATGCTGCCGGTCACTCCCAATACAATCTTTTTTCCTTTAAGCATCTGTATCAAAAAAACATTATCTTTTCAGGCCACGCAACTTTATTCTTGTAAGGGCCTGCTTTGTATTCAACGGGAAATCGCCGTTCATCATCCAGCCATAATAACCCGGGTCGCGGTCGAGCACCGCATCCACCGGCATTCCCTTGTACTTTCCGAAGTTGAACACCTCGCGACCATTGTCATCGTACACGAAACGGCCCGCAAAATCAACATTCCTTGTAAAGGATGACTCCTTTGAAAGCGCCTCCATATCATTCTCGAGGTCGCTGTAATGGTCGAGCTGCGCCTTCAGCACATTGTATGTGGCACGGGTGTCGGCAAGGGCGCTGTGCGCATTCTCGAACTCCGTCCCGCAGTAGAACTTGTGCGCCGCCGCAAGGGTACGTGGTTCGCGCTTGTGGTAGAGGACCTGCACATCAATCGCATTGTGGCGCGAGAGGTCAATATCCACCTGTGCACGCAGGAACTCCTCGGCAAGCATCGGAAGGTCAAAACGGTTCGAGTTGAAACCCGCGAGGTCACATCCCTCGAACTCGTTTGCAATCTCACGCGCCACATCCTTGAAAAGCGGACAATCCTTCACGTCATCATCATAGATGCCATGCACAGCCGAAGCGCTCTCGGGGATATGCATGCCGGGGTTGATGCGCTTTGAGTACTCCACCTCCCGGCCGTCGGGATAGACCTTAATGTAGCATATTTCCACAATGCGGTCCTTTGAAACATCTATTCCCGTTGTCTCAAGGTCGAAAAATATGATGGGTTTCTTAAGATTGAGTTCCATATTCCTGTTATTCAGTAAGCATCATAGGCATCAGCAACATAAGCAGCTCCTGCTGGTCAACCTGCTCGGCAGGAACGATAACACCAGCGCGTGAAGGGTCGGCAAGCTCAATTACCACATCCTGACCGGGGGTATTGTTGAGGATGTCGATGAGGAACGAAGCACGGAAACCGATGTTCATTGAAGCGCCCTCGTAGCTGCATGTGATGCTCTCCTCGGCCGATGTAGAGAAGTCTGTGTCCTGAGCCGAGATAACCACCTTGTTGTCCTCGATGTGCAGTTTGATGAGACTTGCCTGAGAAGAGAAGATAGCCACACGACGCAGTGTACTGATGAGAGCGGCACGGTCTACCGTGAGCTTATGAGGATTGTTCTGAGGAATTACAGAGTTGTAGTTAGGATAACGTCCCTCGAAGAGGCGTGAAACCAGGCGGTACTCGCCGAGGTCGAATGTAGCGAAACGGCCGTCGAACTCTACAGCAACCTCCTCGTTCTCTTCCTTGCCAAGAAGATTCTTGAGCAATGTGGCAGGTTTCTTGGGAAGGATGAATGCTGATTTCTCGGCACCCACAACCGAGTAGTCGCGGCAACGAACGAGCTTGTGGCCGTCCGAAGCGACGATAGTGAAGTTCTCGGGAGTAAAGTCGAAGTATACGCCACACATCACAGGACGCACCTCATCATCGGCTGTTGCGAACAGCGAACATGTGATACCGCTTGAGAGAACCTTTGTAGGGATATTGATAGCCACAGCGCCCTCGCCGAGAACAGCAGCCGAAGGATACTCATCGGCGTTCTGTCCAACCATGCTGTACTTACCGTTCTGGTAATAGATTGTCATCTCGTATGTCTCCTTCTTTACCTCGAAACGGAGAGGCTGCTCCGAAATCTCCTTGAGAGAATCGATGAGGATTTTCGAAGAGATTGCAAAGCTGAAATCCTCGGAGCAGTCAACCACCTCGATGGAGGTGTTGAGAGTATTGTCCGGGTCTGAGGCTGTGAGCATAAGAGTGTTGCCCTTCAGCTCAAAAAGGATACAATCAAGAACAGGGATTGTGTTCTTTGAGTTTATAACACGGCTTATTGTCTGCAAACGAGACGACAGCAGGGAACTTGATACTGTAAAGTTCATAATATTCGGTTTTTAATTGATTAATCAAACATAAAAAGCGCACATTGCGCACGCGCGCGTATTAGTTACAAAGATAATGTTAAATGGATAAAATTGAATAAAAAACCATGGAAAAAATTGCTTTTCGGCAATAAATAGACTATTTTCGCCACCGAATTTGAAGACAATTATGGAAATTACAGGTAAAATTATTGCAGTGCTTCCCGAGAGAGGCGGCATTTCAAAGACAGGAAACGAGTGGAAAACACAGGAATACGTTATTGAGACACATGAGCAGTACCCCAAGAAGGTATGTTTCAACGTATTCGGTGCAGACAAGATAGCACAGTTCAACATACAGGTAGGCGATGAGATGACAGTTTCGTTTGACATCAACGCCCGCGAGTATAATGGCCGTTGGTACAACGATATCCGCGCATGGAAAGTCGAGAGAGGAACAGCAGCCGCTGCAACCCCAATGGAGATCCCCGTAATCGACGCTCCCAAGGTTGAGGTACCCGACTTCGGCAAGGCAGCCAACGACCCAGACGACCTGCCGTTCTGATGCATAGCATACACAGAAATGACAATTACCGCCTTTCGCGTGCGAAAGGCGGTAATTGTTTTATAGCATTAGATCGTCAGCAGATTATCATGGTACCTATCTATGCTCAGACGGTGGGCGACACTAACTATTGTAGTCTCGGGCAGCTCCTTGAGCAGGTTCTCGAACAACAACTGTTCCATTCTGTTGTCGAGCGCCGAGGTAGCCTCATCCATAAACAGGAATGACGGCCTTATCAGCAGGCATTTGGCAAATGCCAGACGCTGTTTTTCTCCAGGAGAAAGTTTTCTGCTCCAAGTTATGTCATCATCATCAAGATTCGCGACAAACTGGTTCAGCCCGCATTTCTCAAGCACCCTCACACACTCCCCGTCGCTGAAAAGAGCCGGATTCTCGGGATAGCACAAACAGGCGCGGAGCGTATCCAACGGCAGATAGGGCTCCTGCGGCAGAAACATCATCCTGCACTCGGGAAGAGAGACTGTTCCCTCTCCATATTGCCAGATGCCGGCCAGCGCCTTCAGGAAAGTTGTCTTTCCTGCACCGGAGCCGCCCCTGACAAGCCACCTTGAACCGGGCTTTATCTCAAGGGCATCGACCTTGGTTATAACCTTCCCGTCGGCAAGTGACAGTTTCAGTCCGCTGACCCTGAGCACACCGTCATCACTCTTATTGAACTTTATATCCTGGGTAACATCCACATTCACATAGTAGTAAAGCTCGCTCAATCGCTTGCACACAGAACGCAGGGTAGCCAGTCGCTTATACTGGAATATTATCCACGCAAAGCCGACCCTGACCCTGGTAAAGCTCATCGTAAGCTGCATTATGGAGCCAATCTCTATCTGACGTGCGAAGTAACGCGGAATGATGAGAAGATAGGCCAGCAGAATGCCGAACTCGGTATACCCCTTTTCAAAAAGAGTGATTCTGCGCGTGAAACGCTTGTAATAATCCCAGTTTGTCTCTATCCGCGAGAAAAGACGCTTCAGCATCCCATGTTCCGAATTTCCGCCGCGGCTGATGGCAATCTCGGCACTGTTCTCGCGTATCCTCATCATCTGGAAACGGAAATCGGACTCCCTCAGCTGCTGTTCATACTCGACAGCGACCATGTTGCGTCCTCTCTTCTCGAGGATTACCGATGCTATCAACGCATATGCTATTGACACCCACAGCATATAGCCCGGGATATCCACATTTACGCCGAAAAGCACGAAAGAGAGCGTGCCTGATATCTCCCATATGATTATCGAGAAAGTAATAAGGTTAACGAGATTCGACAGGAAACCCAAGCTGAGGTGCAGGGCCATTTCCGTCATACCTTTCAGGTCCTCCGATATACGCTGGTCGGCATTGTCGACCTCTTTGTTGTTCTCTATGCGATGAAAGGTCGAGCCGGCGAGCCATTTTTTCAGGTAGACATCGGTAACCCAACGGCGCCAACGTATCTGCAGAGTCTGGTAGAACCATGTGCGCATAGCCTCAGCGGTAATTCCGCTGACGGCTATGACCAAGGCTTCGAACATAAGCCACCACACCAGCCCAATGTCGTACGAGGCAAATGCATTGAAAAAGTTCCTGTTCCAATACGTAAGCCATGCACCGATACCGACAATGGCCATGTCAAGCGCAAAGACCAGTATGAACAGCCCTCTTGCCACCCACTTCTCCTCGGAGACCCACCAAGGCTTGATCAAGCCCCAGCACTCCTTAAGTTCCGACCTTGTAACTCTGGTATGTACTCCCATCGTTTATCAGAAACTGCATCTTGCACTAAGTGTGAAGTTACGCGGGTCACCGAAAAAATCTCCGTTACCGCCCACTCTTGAATAGTACACGCAATCGGTTATATTGTTGCAGTTAAGGAACAGAGAGAGATTAGCGTTCACTTTATACGACACAAAACCATTCAGCAATGTATAGGCTTCCTGTTTGCGTTCAGGTGTAAGAACAGATGCATAGCTCTCGCTGAAGGACATCACGTTGGCACCGACAGCCAGACCGTTCAGAAGCCCCTCCTCGAAGCGGTACACTGCTGAACCGCGGAACGAGTGTTTGGGCTCAACAGGACTGAATGCAAGACCCTCATCCCCGTTTGAAGACTTGGTTATCTCGGTATCGAGATAGGTATAACCGGCACTGAGTTCGAGCCCCTTGCATGGGAATGCATTTACCTCGACCTCAAAGCCCTTATTCTCGACACAACCGCCATTCACGTAATAGTTTGTCGGAGCAACCTTATATGCACGGCCGTCATCCTTCATGTAGAAGAGAGCCACATTCGCAGTCAGGCGGTTATTGAAGAACTCGCTCTTCGCACCTATTTCCATCTGGTAACCCTCACGAGGGTCGAGCATCGAACCGTCCTCTTTCTTCTCGGTCTGCGGAACGAAGATTGTAGAATAGCTTGCATAGAGCGTAACAGGGTCAATAGGGTCATATGTGATACCTGCATATGGAGTAATGCGGCACTCATCGCTTATCGCCTCGACCCATTTCTTGCCGTTGAAATCGTACATGCTGGCAAATACAGAGCTCATGCGGCCACCCAGAGTCACATTAAGGTTATCAAGAAGGGCCAGTCTCAACTGTGCATAGATACCGCCCTGACGTACCCTCATCTTCGATTTATTCAGCATATTGTATGGGACCTCGAAATCGGGCACAAGGAACGTGTTGCCGAACTTTGTCTTATAATAAGCGCTCAAGTACCTCTTGTCATCCACAAAATTCTCATAGTTGATACCTACAAACAGATTCTGTGTCTGACCAAGCATCCTGAAGCGTCCCGTCACATCCATTGCCGCAGCGAATCGGGGCAACTCCTCATCGTTATATCCTCGCTGATAGTTCGAAGTACTATCCGAAGCACTGACAGTACCAGCGAATCCATACTTGTTCTCCTGCTCCTGCCACTTCGCACCGGCCTTTGCGGCAACCATCCAATCCTTACCTATCTTCTGCTCTACCCTGAACATGAGTTCCTGTGTCTTCCACAAGGTATAATCCCAATCGGGAGTAGGATTGAACGAACGCTTTACAGGCAACGAGTTACGGCTCGGGTCATTAGAATCCTCTCTCCAGGCCGGGAGACCATTATAGAGGACATTGCCCTTTGAATACTGATAGGTATATGAAAGACTCAACTGTGTGGAAGCTGTAGCATCCCATTCGATGACTCCATACGCGCCTTCCTTTCTCATGTCGGAACGGTCATAGAAGAACTCGCGGTTATTGAGGAAAAGAACCCAGCGGCTACGCAGTTTTCCATCCTTTGTAAGCGGAGCGTTGATATCAAGTTCGCCTCTCAGATTGTTCCAAGAGCCCACGCTACCGAGAACATTTATCCCGAACTCTTTGCCCGCCCTCTTTTTCACGAGGTTTATCACTCCGCCCAATGCCAGCCCATCGGGCACACCCTGCAGAATGCCCGACACGCCCCTTAGCACCTCAATCTGCTCAAAGAAAGAGAGATCGAACTGCTGCGACAGAGCCAACGAATTATATGCAGGCAGACCATCGGTCATTATACTCATATTGTAGCCTCTTGACTTGTATTGGCTACGCATATTATCATTGGCGATGGTCGTCACACCCGTAACCTGCTGCATAGCCTGGTCAATGGTTGTAATGTTCATCTCCTTTATTCTCACAGGATTGACAACAGAAACCGACTGCGGTATGCTACGGATTGACATTGTCTGCCCCGAGACGGAGACAGGAGAAAGATATTTTGCCGACACCACTACATCGGTAAGCAACCTTGCCGAATCGGGCTCTTCGGCACGGAGTGCCATTGTCACAACCAGTGACAACACAGTAAATAAAAACATTCTTTTCATAGTAAATTATCTTTTTCTTAAAGAACGCAAATATATCAATAAATACAATAACCGCAAGAGATAAATCCGTTTTCATTATTATTTACAAAAAAAATAATGAAAGAGACCTATTTCTTCCATATAAAGAGAGCATAGAGTGCCAATTGGCACTCTATGCTCTCTTTGATTACTATTTGATTATTCTTTACGAGTTCATGCTCATCAAGAACTCCTCATTATCCTTTGTCCTCTCGAGGCGGTCCTTCACGAACTCCATAGCCTCCATCGGCGTCATGTCGGAGAGATACTTGCGCAGAATCCACATGCGGTCAAGTGTCTGGCGGTCGAGCAGCAGGTCATCGCGACGTGTAGACGAAGCGATGATGTTGACTGCCGGGAATATGCGCTTGTTTGCAAGCGAGCGGTCGAGCTGAAGCTCCATATTACCAGTACCCTTGAACTCCTCGAAGATGACCTCATCCATCTTTGAACCCGTATCGATGAGTGCCGTTGCTATGATAGTCAACGAGCCTCCGTTCTCAATGTTACGGGCAGCTCCGAAGAAACGCTTGGGCTTGTGCAGCGCATTGGCATCCACACCACCCGAGAGCACCTTGCCCGATGCGGGAGAGACGGTGTTGTAGGCACGCGCGAGACGCGTGATTGAGTCAAGGAAAATAACTACATCGTGACCGCACTCGACCATTCGCTTTGCACGCTCAAGTACAATACCGGCAATCTTCACATGACGCTCGGCGGGCTCATCGAATGTAGAGGCAATTACCTCGGCATTAACCGAACGTGCCATGTCGGTAACCTCCTCGGGGCGCTCGTCAATGAGCAGCATAATCATATATGCCTCGGGGTGGTTTGCAGCAATGGCGTTTGCGATATCCTTGAGGAGCATTGTCTTACCGGTCTTCGGCTGTGCCACAATGAGGCCACGCTGTCCCTTTCCTATCGGAGAGAAGAGGTCCACCACACGCGCCGACAGATTGTCGTAGCTGCCGCTGCAGAGTGTAAACTTCTCATCGGGGAACAACGGGGTAAGGTTATCGAACGACACGCGGTCACGCACAAGTTCAGGCGATGCACCGTTGATGCGGTTAACCTTCACAAGAGGGAAGTATTTCTCTCCTGCCGATGCCGGACGTATGATACCCTCGACAACATCGCCTGTCTTCAGGCCGTAGAGCTTAATCTGCGACTGCGACACATACACATCATCGGGCGATGCAAGATAGTTGTAATCGGAAGAGCGCAGGAAGCCATAATTGTCAGGCATAATCTCAAGAACGCCCTCTACGCGGAGCACATCGGCAAAATCGTACTGCTGCTTTGCAGGAGCCTGCTCCTCATGGTTCTCATGGCGCTTGTCGCCATGCTGCGAACGCTGGTTGCGCTCATTCTTCGGCTGTCTCTTGTTCTTCTCGAACTTGCCCACAAGTTCTGCCGGAAGCTCTGCCGGCTCGCTCGGGAGCTCCTCGATAGCGACAAAAGCCTCGCCTTCGCCGTTCTCCTCGGGCTTTGTTTCAACGGGTTCCGCAGCCTCTGTAGCCTCGACAGCCTCAGCTGGTGCCTCGTTCTCTTTCTTGGGCTTGCGTCCGCGCTTCTTGGGTTTTACCTCTTCCACAGCAGCCTCGGCAGGAACATCGGCCGCGGGCTTCTCGGCAGAAGTCTCAGCCGGCACGGCCTCGGCAACCGGAGTGGCAGCCTCGACTGCCTTTTTGGGTTTACGGCCACGCTTCTTGGGCGCAGGCGCCTCCTCAACGGGAGCTGTCACAGGAGCCTGTTCCTGTGCTACAACAGGTTCAGCTGCAACCTCCTCGCTCTTCGGTTTCTCCTGCTTTGGAGCACTCTGTGCATCCTGTTTCTTCGGCTCATCCTTGTCGAGCTTTACAGCCTTGTCGCCCGTAGCGGTATAAACCTTGCTCGGAGAGTCGGAATGTATGCGGTTGCGGCGATGTTCACGACGGTTCATCCTGTTCTCTTCCTTGACAACCGCAGGAGCGCCTGTCTGGCTGTTCTGCATTGCCTGTCCGTCCAGAATGCGATAAATCAACGAATCACGGTCAAGAGACTTTATGCCCTTGATTCCCAGTTCTTGAGCTATTGACTGCAACTCGGCAATCTCCTTGCTCCTAAGTTTTTCTATATGATACATAAGTAGGATATGGAACACAATTTACCCCAATCGGGCAGTTGTCCATAGATTTGAAATCGAAAATGATTAATTAATGAAAACACGAGGGTGAATGCCCTACGCACAAAAATACAATGCAAAGATAGCGGTTTTGTTTAAAAAACAGTGTACCAAATGCCATTTTTTTGCATTCAGCACACCATTTAGAGTAAAATAAGGGGAAAACGCCCTTTATAATGATGCATTCACATCACTTATATATTGCAGGAGTTCATCGCGCCCCATGCCGCTCTCCGATGAGGTCACGAATATCGGCGGCAGTTCCTCCCACTCCTCGAGCAGACGCCTCTTGTACGCGGCAATGTTGCCTGCAAGTATGCTCTTGCCAAGCTTGTCGGCCTTCGTGAATATTATGGCAAACGGAACACCGTTCTCGCCCAGCCACTGTATGAACTCAAGGTCAATCTTCTGCGGGTCGTGACGCGAATCGACAAGCACGAAGAGCAGCGTCATCTGCTCGCGCCCGAGCACGTAGCTTGATATTATCTCCTGAAGTTTCTCGCCCTGCGTCTTGCTACGCTTGGCATAGCCATAGCCCGGAAGGTCGACAAGATACCACTCATCATTGATTACAAAGTGGTTTATCAGCAAAGTCTTACCCGGAGTAGCCGATGTCATTGCCAGTTTCTTGCGGCCTGTGAGCATATTGATGAGGCTCGACTTGCCCACGTTGGAGCGTCCGATGAATGCATATTCAGGCTTGCCGTCCTGCGGGCACTTGCGTACGTCGCTGTTGCTTATAACGAAATTCGCGCTTTTTATTACAGGAGTGTTCATTGATAGTTCTTTTTTGTTTTTCATGGCGAAGATAGCAAAAAGTTCGCAATGATGCAATTTGAGCATAACGACACGATGATGAAGCAAAAATTAACTATATTAGCAGTTGAAAAACGCACAACAATGATAAGCCGCAACAGCCATGTCATATCAAAGGCGCTGAAGAATTTCCTCAGCGCATCGGTCATGACCTCCCTTGCCGGGCAGCTGGCAGTGACGACCGATGCTGTCATCGTGAGCCACATGGTCGGGCCCGACGCACTCTCGGCAATAAACATTGTCATGCCATTGACAATGCTCTTCAGCTGTGCAAGCATACTCATAGGGCTGGGTGCAAGCGTGCTTGCGGCAAGAGCCATAGGCGACCGCGACAAGGAGCGCGTCAACAGCATCTTTACCATAGCACTCATAATGCTCACAGCTGCAGGCATAGCCGTATCGGCAACAACATATATCGGCAGCCATGAAATTGCCTACGCATTATGCGATGATGCACGCATAGCCCCGTATGCGTTTGAATATACAAGGATAATCACAGGCGGAGCCCTGTTCCTTATAATATCGAACGGAATAAACTACTTTGTCAGCACAGACGGCAATCCGGGGCTTGTGACACGCGGAGTGGCGGCAGGAGCCGTTGCGAACGTACTACTCGACATCATCCTTGTTGGACAGATGGGCATCGCCGGCTCGGCGTGGGCCACCATCGTCAATTACATCATAACACTGGCTGTAGTGTCGACACACTTTTTCAGGCGTGGCAGCAGTTACCGTCTTGTGAACCCGCTGAAAGGGCTTGGCAGCCACATCATGCGGAACATATACGAAGGACTTCCGCTTATGTTGGGTAACATGCTATTAGGTGGAGCCGTATTCATCATCAACAGCATGATATTGAGTGCGGCAGGTGCCGACGGCGTATATATATGGTCGGTCTGCCTGCAGGTGCTCATGCTAACCTTTGTAATACTCAACGGAGTGGGAAACGCCATGCTCTCCATAGGCGGGGTGCTTATGGGCGAGAAGGACTACAACGGGATAAGGATACTCACCAGGTTGTCCACCGGGTTTGTATCGGCTACACTTACGCTGTTTGTATTGCTTGTACTGCTGTTCCCCGAGGCACCCGCATACATGTTCGGTGCCGAAGGTGCACCCGCCGGCATCGACACCACTACCCCACTACGCATATTCTCGCTGCTGCTTGTGCCATTTGCAGTAACACTCATCATGCGTTTCCTGTTCCAGATTCTTGAGTACCGCATATTGAGCCTGCTGATGTCCGTCGGGCAGCTCATGGGCATTATCGTCACATTATGGATTTTCATCAGGATTGACCCCGACATTCTGTGGTGGAGCTTCCCTGTATCGGCCGTTGTACTTATTGTGATACAGCTTGCCGCCACATCGGCAATATACATGAGACGGCGCGGCATCTCCCCGGTAACTCTCATCCCCGATGAGCCCGAAGGGGAACGCTCGATAGACCTCTCCATTGCCTACGATGAAAAGGCGACATCCCTTGCGATTACAAAGATTGAGGAGTTCATGGGGCTATGTGGCGTGGATACAAGGATTGCCGACAGGCTAAAAGAGTGCTGCAATGAGATTATGCACAGCCTCATCATTGGCGCCAAGAGGAAGAAGAGATGTTTCGACATACACATACGCATCATAGGCAATGATGTGCATGCCGTTCTGCGCGATGCCGGCCACCGATCCGATGCGCGGCTGCTCCCCGCCACCCTGCCCGCCACAGTCGAGCATAAGTACATGTATGGGCAGAACGTACTGTTCGTGCAACTGAAGGAAGAGCAAACCTGATTCTATGGCATAACAACATAAAATAAATCCAGGCTGCACTCATTGTGCAGCCTGGATTTATTTTATAACTGAATTTCACTTATCAGTCTTTCAGCTTTGCCTTGATGAACTCGCGGTTCAGGCGGGCGATGTTGCTGATTGAAACGCACTTAGGACACTCGGCTTCACAAGCACGTGTGTTGGTACAGTTACCGAAGCCAAGCTCATCCATCTTGGCAACCATTGCCTTGACACGCTTCTTGGCCTCAACCTTACCCTGTGGCAACAATGCGAACTGGCTTACCTTAGCCGACACGAACAGCATTGCCGAACCGTTCTTACATGCTGCAACGCAAGCACCGCAACCGATACATGCAGCGGCATCCATAGCCTCCTCGGCAATGTCCTTGCCGATGGGTATTGCATTGGCATCGGGCATACCGCCTGTGTTAATAGAGACATAACCGCCTGCCTGCTGAATCTTGTCGAATGCAGTACGGTCAACCATAAGGTCACGGATTACCGGGAAACCTGCCGAACGCCATGGCTCAACTGTGATTGTGTCACCGTCCTTGAAGCGGCGCATGTACAACTGGCATGTTGTAGCACCTGTAGCAGGACCGTGAGGATGACCGTTCACATAGAGTGAACACATACCGCAGATACCCTCGCGACAGTCGTGGTCGAACGCGATAGGCTCCTTGTTATCATTTACCAACTGCTCGTTAAGGATATCGAGCATCTCGAGGAATGATGTATCGCCAGGAATATCCTTCATCTGATAGGTCTCGAATGCACCCTTTGCCTTAGGACCTCTCTGACGCCAAACCTTCAATGTAAAACTTATATTTTTATCCATTGCTTACAAATTTAATTAGTTCTTGTAGTTACGCTGCTGTACCTTGATGTACTGATAGTTGAGGTCCTCCTTGAGGAGTTCAGGCTCCTGGCCCTGGCCGGTATACTTCCAGCAAGCCACGTATGAGAAGTTCTCATCATCACGCTTAGCCTCGCCCTCTTCGGTCTGGTGCTCCTCACGGAAGTGACCGCCGCAAGACTCCTCACGGTTGAGAGCATCGTATGCCATCAGACGGCCGATCTCAATGAAGTCGAGCAGACGGAGAGCCTTCTCGAGCTCGATGTTGAGAGTGTCTGCCTCGCCCGGGATACGCAGGTCGCTCCAGAAGATTTTCTCTACGCGGTCAATCTCCTTGAGAGCCTTCTCAAGAGACTCCTTGGTACGAGCCATACCTACATTGTCCCACATCACAAGACCCAGCTCCTTGTGGATAGAGTCTACACTGCGTGTACCCTTGATAGCCATGAGCTTCGCAATCTTGTCATTGACAGCCTTCTCGGCCTCAACGAACTCTGGAGCCTCAGTGCTGAAGCGTGGAACCTGAATCTGGTCGGCGAGATAGTTCTGTATTGTATAAGGAAGAACGAAGTAACCGTCGGCAAGACCCTGCATAAGGGCTGAAGCACCGAGGCGGTTGGCACCGTGGTCACTGAAGTTAGCCTCACCGATAGCGAACAAGCCAGGGATTGAGGTCTGGAGCTCATAGTCTACCCAAATACCACCCATTGTGTAGTGGATAGCAGGGAATATCATCATAGGCTCCTTGTACGGGTTGGTATCAGCAATCTCCTCGTACATGTCGAAGAGGTTACCGTAACGCTGACGTACCACATCCTCGCCAAGACGCTGGATAGCATACTTGAAGTCGAGGAACACGGCAAGACCGGTGTTGTTTACGCCGAAGCCCTTGTCGCAACGCTCTTTTGCTGCACGTGAAGCAACGTCACGTGGAACGAGGTTACCGAACGCTGGATAACGGCGCTCCAAGTAGAAGTCGCGGTCCTCATCGGGGATATCGTTAGGATGCTTTGTGCCAGCCTGGAGAGCCTTTGCATCCTCGAGCTTCTTTGGAACCCAGATACGTCCGTCGTTACGGAGTGACTCAGACATAAGAGTAAGCTTGGACTGCTTGTCACCGTGAACAGGGATACATGTCGGGTGAATCTGTGCGTAGCATGGGTTTGCGAACCAAGCACCCTTGCGATAGCACTGGAGAGCAGCAGAACCGTTGCTACCCATAGCATTTGTAGAAAGGAAGTATGTGTTACCGTAACCGCCAGTACCGATAACCACAGCATGGGCAGCGAAGCGCTCTACCTTACCGGTAACAAGGTTACGTGCGATGATACCGCGTGCACGGCCGTCGATGATTACAACGTCAAGCATCTCGTAACGTGTGTACAACTTAACAGTACCCTGGTTTACCTGGTAGTTGAGTGCAGAGTATGCACCGAGAAGAAGCTGCTGACCGGTCTGGCCGCGGGCATAGAATGTACGCGATACCTGAGCACCACCGAACGAACGGTTAGCCAAGAGACCGCCGTACTCACGTGCGAAAGGAACGCACTGAGCAACGCACTGGTCGATGATAGCGCCGGACACTTCGGCAAGACGGTAAACGTTTGCCTCGCGTGCACGATAGTCACCACCCTTGATTGTATCGTAGAAGAGACGGTAAACAGAGTCGCCGTCGTTCTGATAGTTCTTTGCAGCATTGATACCACCCTGTGCAGCGATAGAGTGTGCACGGCGTGGAGAATCCTGAATACAGAAGTTAAGGACGTTGAAACCCATTGCACCGAGTGATGCAGCAGCCGATGCACCGGCAAGACCGGTACCTACAACGATAATATCCAACTTACGCTTGTTGGCTGGGTTCACCAGTTTCTGATGCGCCTTATAGTTAGTCCATTTTTCAGCCAATGGGCCTTCGGGAATTTTGGAATCCACTTTTACTGAACTTATTTTAGCCATAATATTTGATTTTATAATTTACGAAAAATTGATATTAGCAGCAAGCTGCACCCGCCAAAGTAATCTTACCAAGCGCACCCAAGCCAAAGTAACCGGCTACGACAACAGCCAAGAAACCGAGGATGATGATTGTCGCCAATACATTGCTGATAGCCTTCCAGCGGCAAATCCAAACGTTGTTGTTTGCACCGAGAGTCTGCATTGCGCTCCAGATACCGTGAGTGAGGTGGAACCAGAGAGCAACCAACCACACTACATAAAGAGCAGCATAGACAGGACAGCTGAATGTGCTTGCAATGTAGTATGAGCCTTCGCCAACATTCTCCAGTGTAACAGCATCAACATGCATGCCCATCATGTGCAATACCTCGGGCAACTGCATCTTAGCCCAGAAGTTGAAGAGGTGAAGAGCGATACCAAGGATAACGATGATACCCAGAACAAGCATGTTCTGCGATGCCCATGTAACGTTCTTAGGTCTCTCGGAAACAGCATAGCGCTGTGAACCGCGTGCCTTTCTGTTCTGCAATGTAAGGATGAAAGCATAAACGAAGTGCACTACTACAAGAGCAGCAAGACCTGCTGTTCCAACCAATGCATACCATTTGGCTCCCAATAACCCACAAATAGTGTTGTAATCATTGGTGCTGAAGATAGCAACCAAGTTCATTGACATGTGGAAAAGAAGGAAGAGCACCAGGGCTGCGCCTGTAACACTCATTACTACCTTTCTTCCCACAGAAGAATTAGATAACCACATAATGAATTGATATTAAATTATATAATAAATAAATAGTTCGTTAAAGTGCGTTTGGACGCAATGTTACAGATGACAAAAATAAACCTTTTTTTATAAAAAACACAAAAAGGCAAAATAATTTTGATTTTTACGCCATTTTCGCCCATTCAGGCATCTGTGTGCCTTGCCAACGGTTCAGCAGCGCCGACCATGGCATTTACAATAAACACCGGCGCATACATAAAAGATTGTCATAAAACGTTTGGCACTGAAAAACTCATTTGCTACATTTGCAGTTAATAGACACAAGACCGCGCACTTGTCATCCCGGCAAAGCGAAGGATCTCAAAAACGCAAAGACAGAGATTCTTCACTGCGTACAGAATGACAAGGACAATGAAAACCTAAGTACCTGTCATCCTGAGCAAAGCGAAGGATCTCAAAAAACGCAATAACAGAGATTCTTCACTACGTTCAGAATGACAAGGACAATGAAAGCCTAAGCACCTGTCATCCTGAGCAAAGCGAAGGATCTCAAAAACGCAAAGACAAACCAAAACAATAAAAAACATGGCAACATTAAAAGAGAAAATCGGCTATGGCTTCGGCGACATGGCATCATCAATGTTCTGGAAGATTTTCAGCGCATACCTTCCATTGTTCTATGCAATGGTATTCAAGCTCGACCTTGGGACAACAGCAATCCTCATGCTTGTCACACGTATATGGGATGCCGTCTCCGACCCCATGATGGGTATCATTGCAGACCGCACTAACACACGTTGGGGCAAATACAGGCCTTACCTCCTGTGGATAGCCATCCCGTTTGCCGTTGCCGGCATACTGCTCTTCACGAAACCCGATTTCGGTGAGACGGGCAACACAGTATGGGCATTCGCGACATATATACTCATGATGACCGTATACACAGCCATCAACGTACCCTATGGTTCAATGCTGGGAGTGATTACAGAAGATAGCGATGAAAAGACCGTTTTTTCATCGTTCCGCATGTTCTTTGCCTATGGCGGTTCGTTCATAGTACTTGCTTTGTGGGAGCCATTGTGTAACTTCTTCGCAGGCACAAGCGGAGAGCTTACACTTGACCCAGATGCATGGCAGTATGGTATGATTGTCGTAGGTGTAATATGCGTGACATTATTCGTGCTCACATTCGCAATGACCAAGGAGAGGGTAAAGACAGCCCCCAAGACAACAAGCATAGGCGCCGACCTCGGTTCACTGCTTCACAACGGCCCTTGGTGGATTCTCCTTGGCGGCGTGCTCTTCTTCAACTTCTTCAACGCAATACGCTATTCAGTGATACCGTTCTACTTTGCCACACTCATAGCAAAGGATGCAAGCCTGTCAATCTTCTCCATTGACTTCATGTTCTATGCCGGCATATTCCTTGCCGTGGGCGAGGTAGCCAACATGATAGGCGTTGCCATTGCCACTCCAATAACATTCAAGCTGGGCAAGAAAGGCACATTCCTGTGGTCACTCTTTGCACTCATCGCACTCTGCATCGCATTCTACTACGTACCTACGAGCGGTAACGGAGCATACTGGACACTCCTTGTATTGCAGATTCTCGTATGTATTCTCACGGGTATAGTATCTCCGCTGGTGTGGAGTATGTATGCCGACATCTCCGACTATGCCGAGCTGAAGTTCAAGACCGCATCTACAGGCCTCATCTTCTCATCATCATCAATGGCGCAGAAGTTCGGCGGTGCCTTCGGTGCTTCGGCAGTGATGTGGATACTTGCAGCCTTCGGCTTCAACACTGAAGAGGGAGCAGTGCAGACGGCAGATGCCATTGAGGGGATAAGACTCCTTATAAGCTGGATTCCCGCTGCCGTAGCCGGAATATCGGCATTCTTCATCTTCATCTACCCGCTTACGACCAAGCGCATGAAGGAGATAAACACTGAATTGAAAAAGATAAGGGAATAAATAAAGTGATTATAACGTGATTGAGGCGCACCGCGGTGCGCCTCAATCACGTTATAATTGTTTAATGTTTATGGTGTAATGTTTAATGAGCCCGTTGCACAACGGGAAACATGCACCTGTCATTCCGGAGCGTAGTCAAGCACTACAAACCACCTTATTACTGATACTTAATCCCAAAATAATCAAGCAACGCCTTGTAATTGTCCTGCGCTGTCAGACAAGTGTCAAGCAGATAACCACGCACCCTGCCCCACTCCTGCAATCCACGGTAGTAGAACATCTTCTGTTCATCGGTAATAATAAAAGGCACAAGACCATTGGCAAGACACTCCTTGAACATCACAAGACGCCCTACTCTTCCGTTGCCATCCTGAAACGGATGGATGACCTCAAAGCGCTGATGCAGGTCAATTATATCCTCAAGACTTTTCCTCTTTTTACCGTTATATTCCTTGAGCAATGCCTTTATCTCGATGTGGACATCTGCCGGCGCTGTAGTGCAGTTACCGCCCACCTCATTGGGCAGAAGTTTATAATCTCCCACAACAAACCACTCTTTACGGCTGTCCGATGTACCCTGCTTCAACAAAAGATGCAACTCCTTTATAAAAGATTCCGTCAGTTTTTCCCCCGCCTTGTCAATAATGAAGTCAATGCAACGGAAATGGTTAGTGGTCTCTATTATGTCATCAACACGGAGAGTCTCACCCTCCACACCAACAGTGTTTGTCTCAAAGATAAAACGCGTCTGCTCATGTGTAAGACGGCTACCCTCGATGTGGTTCGAGTTATATGTAAGGTCAACCTGCGTGCGGTGATAGATTCCGCCCTTCAGCCTCGACTCCTTTTCGCGGCGTAATATCTCCAGAAGAGGCGATACCTTCTGCTTACGGTTCTTACGGAGCGGAAGCTCCGCATCGGCCGGCACGCTCCATGTCTTTCCGACAAGAACCGCACCTTCAATCTTTCCCACAGCACAATAATTACGTGCGGTACGTTCCGATATCCCATACTTTCCGGCAAATTCTGCAACTGATATATACTCCATAACTCCTTATATCTATCGGCAAGTTTTCTTGCAATTTCCTTTGCAAATGTATCATTTCTTGCCGATATCGGCAAGAAATGACCAAAAATTAACCTTAGTTCAATTAAGTTCAACCAAATCGCGAATCTATCATGCTGGAACGAAGTGAAGCATCTCAAAAACAGCGAACCTGTCATGCTTGAGCGTAGCGAAGCATCTCAAAGACGCAGATGATAGAGATTCTTCGCTTTGCTCAGAATAGCAAAACAACGTTTTGTTATCGGCGAGTTTTGCAGCAATAGGTCAAACGCAGCATAGCCGTAGGTTATGCCGTTTGGGTTGCGAAAAGCAAAACGAGTCAATGACATAGTGGAGACCTTTACTCATTAAACATTAAACGTTACACAATAAACATTACACATTAAACGGCATTGTCATCCCGACAGAGCAAAGCGACGAATGCCGCAGGTTTAGATAATGCCGACAGCGAATGGTCGCACGTAGCATGGGTAATGCTCATGCCGTGCGGGTCGCGAAAAGGCGGCATTATCAAAGGATCCCCAAAAACGCAGATGATAGAGATCTCTCACATTGACTTTAGCCCCTTCGGGCGTCGACCGTTGGTTCGTTCGAGATGACAAATACTATGTCAAACGTGCAAATTTATAGTGAAAATGTTATATCGAACTCAAGTTATTTTAGCAGATTTCAGTGTTTGCCTTACATATAAAATCAATGGACTGCCTAAAATATTAGACAGCCCATTGATTTACATAACGGTTGCGAGGTTATTATTTTACAAACACCTTTTTACCATTTACGATATATATGCCATTGGTAGGATTCTCTACCTTTCTGCCTTGTAGGTCATAAACAGTATTGTTTTCTGCTATTTGCTCTTTTACCCCGTTAATATCGGTATAGTCTGTTTCTACTATGTAGAACCTGTTCCAAGGAGCAGTTTTTTCATACACAGACTTGCGACCTTCGGGAACACAAAGCAAAGCATTATTGTATACATCTTCACTAAAGATATCCTCGCTACACGTTATGGCATTCTTTGAACCTACTTTTATTTCAAGAATATTGGTACAACCCTCGAAAGCACAATTAGCAATACTCTCTATTGTGTTACTTATGTACAATTCCTCCAGATTGCTACAAAAGGCAAACGCATAATACCCAATACTTTTCACGCCGTCAACAATATCAACCCTCATCAGCTCAGAGCAACCATAGAACGCAAAATCTCCAATGCTTGTAACACTATTGCCGATTGTTACGCTTGTAAGGCCATAGCAATCAGAGAACGCCTCATCTCCAATGCTTGTTACACTATTTGGTATTGTCACGCTTGTAAGGCCTGTGCAATCTTTGAACGCATGCTGTTTTATTTCATTAACACCATCGGGAATAACAAGCCCGGTAACCAACTCGCCATTCAAGTATAGATTATGCGCATAAAACAAGGGATTACTAAAGTGATCTTCAAAATCAATACCACACCATGCTGCAAGGTCGCTTATATGTACCTCTTTAAGCTCTGAACAATCATAGAATGGACTACATCCGAATGCACTACTTCCAATACTTGTTACGCTATTGCCGATTGTTACGCTTGTCAGTCCTGAGCAATCATAGAACGCATCGCGTCCAATGCTTGTTACGCTATTTGGTATTTTGATGCTTGTAAGTCCTGAGCAATAATAGAACGCATAGTTCTTTATTTTGCTAACGCCATCGGGAATTACATGTTCGGTAACCAACTCGCCATTCAAGTATAGATTATGCGCATAAGACAAGGGATTACTGTCATAATCATTAAAATCTATATTGCACCACGACGTAAGGTCGCTTATATGTACCTCTTTAAGACCAGAGCAACCAGAGAACGCCCAGCCTCCAATGCTTGTTACGCTATTAGGAATAGTTACACTTGTAAGCCCTGTGCAATCTTCGAACGCTCCATTTCCAATGCTTGTCACGCTGTTAGGGATTGTTACGCTTGTAAGGCCAGAGCAAACCCAGAACGCATAGTTCTTTATTTCGCTAACGCCATCGGGAATTACAAGTTCGGTAACCAACTCGCCATTCAAGTATAGATTATGCGCATAATACAAGGGATTACTTTCATAATAATTAAAATCTATATTGCACCACGACGCAAGGTCGCTTATATGTACCTCTTCAAGACCAGAGCAAAAGCAGTATTTACAACCAATTGTTACTCAATATTTTGCGAGTAATAAGTCAGAAATATGGTCATAACCTTTAAGGGTACATTCTAAAAGGTGAAGATTTAACATCTTTATTGTTTCTTAACGTTCAAAGCGTATCAATAAAGGGTGTTTCTTCTCTTTTCCGTGCTATTTGCAGTTTGATGTTTCTATCATTCCACGTTTTCGGCACAAAGGTACGACAATTTCCATTCTCCGCAAAAGTACCTCTTATCAATCTATTATTTTGGAGGGAATGAAATCTGCCGCTTGCCAAATTTCTCTCTGTCGAAAATAATAAGCCTCTGAAAGATTTGGGAACAGTTTGAATGATAGGTTGCCAAGTAAAGACCTATTATTTATGCTGTTCTTTGTTTCTACTATTTCGTCAGTCGTTTATCTCCGTTGCCGGATGCAGATTCAAGCCAA
>JAFXGX010000082.1 GCA_017536695.1 Bacteroidaceae bacterium
GGCCGGGGCAATTAGTTACTATCAGGCAGAGTTCGGGCACACGCTGCCACTCAGTACAAACCGTTTCAAGGCTCGTGTGAACGAGTTTCGCGAGTCGGGCTATGAGTGCCTTATCAGCAAGAAGTTCCAGAACCAGAACAAACGCAAGATTACATACAGAATAGAGCGTTTGGTTTTGAGCCTTGCTGCACAGGAACAGCGACCATACGCAACAACAGTAATGGAGATGTACAACCAATTCCTTTGTGGCGAGTTGGAGGTTACAGACTTGGAAACGGGCGAAATTTACAACCCCGAAGAGTTTATTGACAAGAAGGGCAATCCGATTGTGCTGAGTGAAGGTAGCATTGCCAATATCCTTAATGACCACAAGAACAAAGCTCTGTTGTCGAAGGAACACGACAGCCGTTGGGATTTCAACAACCGTTATCGCCCGTACCATTTGCGTAAGGTTGCCAATTTTGCCGGTAGCAAAATATCGCTCGATGACCGCGATCTTCCGCGACCTATGCACAATGGGCAACGTGTCAAAGCGTACTATGCTTACGATGTCGCCAGCGGTGCAGTTGTGGGTTACGCATACAGCCGGCTCAAGACAAAAGAATTGTTCATCGACTGTATGAGGAATATGTTTCAGACACTTGACAGGAACGGGCTGTATATGCCGGCAGAGCTTGAGGTGGAGCACCACCTTGTGTCGAACTTTGCAGATGGCCTTATGAATGCCGGAACGGTGTTCCCTCTCATTCGCTGGTGTAACCCCGGTAACTCACGTGAGAAACGTGCAGAGCATTTCAACAGGACAAAGAAGTATAGCGTTGAGAAGCGCTTGCAGACCAATATAGGACGCTGGTATGCGAAGCTGGAGGCTAACCGCCCGAAGGAGGAAAAGGTATATGATGAGTTCAATGACACCTACAAGGTTAAGACATACAGTTACGAGGAATTGGTTGCCGATGATATAAGGGCCATACAGGAGTATAACTCGCAGTTGCACCCTAATCAAAAGAAGTATCCCGGTATGACACGATGGGATGTGTTCTGCCAGACACAGAACCCCGACCTTGCAGCGTGGGACAAACACGTTCTTTACAGATACATTGGCGAGTGTACGGAGACAAGTATCAGGCAGAATATGTACTGCACAGTTCAGTACCAACAGTACCGTTTGCCTTCGCCTGACGTAATTGAAAAGCTCGCACCACGCAACAATAAGGTGGTCGCTTATTATCTGCCCGACATCGACGGAAATATCAACGAGGTATATATATACCAAAACGACAAATTCATCGCAACGTGCGCCCTTTTAGAGCGGTATAACGAGGCAACAGCCGAGCAGACCGATGCAGACCATGAGGCTTATATCGAGCAGAGCAAATATGTGGCACAATTCGATAGTATGATGAAGAAGGGCAAGATACAGAAGGTTGCTGTCGTAAGCAAGAAGGAGGCGCAGGAAATTGAAGGTGTAGATGTCAAGCCGGTTGTTGTACCGGTAGTGAACGATGAAGAGGACTACTCAGACTTTATGGACATTGAAAGTATCAAAGAACGCGCTCGTGCATCAGTGTAAAAACAGTATTAAAACAGCATTATAATGGAATTAACAAACGAAATCAAAGAGAGGGTAAGGGCTGCCATTATTGCAGACCGCGAGAACTACCCAAGCGACAATCGCCACTCGGTTGCACTCGGTATCTCGGCAAGTGTTTACAACGCTATAAAGAAAGGCAACTATGACCGACAGGTGAGCGAGGCTAATTGGATTTGCATTGCACGCCGTTTAGGTGTGGTGCTTAAAAAAGAGATGGAATGGGTTGCTGCCGAAACGCCAACGTTTCTATTCATCAACGAGCAGCTTACGCTTTGCCAACAGGGAAGTATCAGCGCGATATTGTGCGATATGCCGAATATCGGCAAAACCTTTACGGCTCGTATCTACGCACAGAACCACCGCCACGCGGTATATGTGGACTGCTCCCAGGTAAAGAGCAAGCAGAAACTTATACGACACATAGCGAAGGAGTTTGGTGTGGGCAACAATGGGCGTTATAGCGATGTTTATGCCGACCTCGTAGGGTATCTGCGTGTGATTGATACACCGCTTATCATATTGGACGAGGCCGGTGATTTGCAGTATGAGGCCTTCCTTGAGTTGAAAGCTCTGTGGAATGCTACTGAAAGGTGTTGTGCTTGGTATATGATGGGCGCAGACGGCTTGAAACAGAAGATAGAACGCGCTATTGAGGGCAAGAAGGTTGGTTACACAGAGATGCTCTCCCGGTATGGCGACACTTACAGTAGGGTTACCCCCGAAGATGGCAAGGAACGCGAGAAGTTCCTGAAGGCACAGGCAATGATTGTGGCGAAGCTCAATGCACCGAAGGGTACAGATGTTCGAGGGCTTGTGAATATGTCGGGCGGTGGTTTGCGTCGAGTTTACACAGAAATAGAGAAACTTAAAAAAGAGAATTGATATGATAACAAAAATTGAAATGCAGTTTATGGAGGCTGTAAAAGGCTTGTATCGCCTATTGAGAGAGAATGCCGGACGCGGTGTTGATTGGGAACAACGACGCTATGAGATAGCGAAAGAGGTTTACCCTGTTATTGTGTCGAAATGTACGCTTAAGGAGTTGCCTGAAGCCCCGGTTACTGCTGTATTCCTTGCGAATTTACTTGTGTTGGAACTTAAAAAAATGGAGGAGATTGAAAATGAGAAGAAAAATAAAGATTGAGGATAACGGACAGGATGTCCTTTGGTTTATAACCGACGAAAATGACAAGGTGGTCGATGCAGGGCCGTTCCAAAGGAATGTTTGGATTGGGGCTTATATGCCCTCGGATATGTTGAAAGTGGGCGAACCTTGCCCGATACATAATCCACCGGTGATAAACTTCGGGTATCTGAAACATAAAGTAGAATCAATAACAAAACTGCAATGAAACTGAAAAGAGCTTACAGCCCTGTTGAGATACAGAATATGAATATCCCCTCTTTTGACTTTACAGGTGATTGGGAGGCTTCATTAGGGCGACCTGCAAAAACGGGTACTTGGATTATATGGGGACAGCCGGGTAACGGCAAGAGCTCTTTCGCTATGCAGCTTGTGAAATATCTGTGCAGGTTTGATAGGGTTATTTACGATAGTCTTGAAGAGAGTACAGGCAAGTCGTTGCAGATGTCGCTGAACAGGCACAATATGGAAGAAGTGAACCACAAACTATTGATATTGGACCGCGAGCCTATGGCGGAACTTAGTGAGAGGTTGAGCCGGAAACGCAGCCCTGGTATAGTGATAATTGACAGTTTCCAATACTCAGGCTTGACATACCAAGGCTATAAGGAACTGAAAGAGAAACACTCGAATAAGCTGCTAATCTTTATAAGCCACGCCGAAGGGGTACGCCCCGAAGGTCGTATTGCGAAAAAGGTTGAATACGATGCTGATGTGAAGATTTTTGTGCAGGGTTTTAAGGCTGTA
>JAFXGX010000008.1 GCA_017536695.1 Bacteroidaceae bacterium
CCATACTATGTATATACAGACCGAACAATATGCTGTATCCAAAGCAATTGCACATAGTTTCATAAAAGTACCACAAACAGAATCTATCGGTGCTTTGACCTGCCTTATATTTATTGATGATAAACTTTATCTAAAAGAAAATATAGAACCACAGGCAGGAATCTTAAACCTTGATATAGATGTGGAATCATTATCACAAGGTGTACACACATTACAAACGCTTGTTGTCACACCAACAGGTGCCGCCACTAAAATAAGCAACCATTTCTTTATACGTTCTACAACTGACAACGAAATGGCAAACCTTAAATGTTTCTACAATGTTGACGGTGATGACAATTATATTCAAGCAGGAACATACAGTTATGGTACATACCACTTTGATGTTGATGTCTCTTCATTTGATAACGGCATACATCAACTGAATTATATGTTAGTAGGCGATAACGGAGTGAGTTCCGAGGCACGTACATCGTTTTTTGTAAAGACACCGGTCGGCGGCAATGGAATTATGCAATATGAGTATTGGCTCAATGATAATGACAGAGCCAAAATCGTGAAAAGGCTGCAAGAACGTACCGACCCGCTCAAGCTGATAACACTGCTGCCTGTGGAGAGTGTACCTATACGCTCATCACAATTCCATTTTGAGGTGAAGGGTAATAAACCTATGATTTATGCGAAGAACACGCTTAATATGAGATTCTTCGATGTAAGTACAAGGTTTACCGACTTCTCGCGTGAATACATTGACTACAATGTGTCGCAGGAGGTAACAGATATTACACCTATTGCGCGCGATGAAAAGAGCAAGACCTTTGAAGCGCCTGGCGAAAACGAAATCAAGTGGTTCAGTATTGAAGCACAAGATGGTGACACATTGGCCTTCAGAAGCAGCCAGGCTACATCTATGCAGCTATTTTCACCAACAGGCAAAGAGATGTTCACCGCAAAAGGTGCTGAATCGACACAAATTAGAGGTTGCCACACTTGGGAGAACGGAACACATTATATTGCTGTCCACGATGTAACGGGAACAAAGCAGAACATAACACTGGATATCCTGCACATGGACAAGTATGATATTGTAGACCAGGACATCAGAGTTGTTGGTGATGCCGGGGCAAGTACTATCACATACAAGGGCAACGGATTCAAGTCTCTATGCGAGGTAAGATTCATTAATGCGCAGAATGACACTATAGTTGCTGAATATATCGAACGTACAAGCGATGCCGAGGTTGGTGTTATCGCCGATTTCAACACAGCCGCACACGGTGATTATGATGCATTCTTCATATTCAGCGGCTACGAATACAAGACTGTTAAAAACAGTGTTACTGTTGAAGAAGCTACTGAAATAAACCTGGAGACAGAGGTAAAATTTGCAAGTTCTTTCTTGCGTGGAACAGCGAACACATATAACATTAATATTACCAATACAGGCAATATGACTGCATATTATGTTCCTTTGGAAATAAAATTGATAACAGGTTCAATTGATAATATTACTGATATAAAATTTTGCGACGAACTAAAATCAATAAATCACATTGACAATTTCGAGTTTATTGATTTCTGTGATGATGAAGAAAAACAAGCAGTACTTGATGTTATCAATTCGGCTAGTAATATCTCTCAATTCATAGTACTAAGAGATTGTATTAGTAAAAAAGATTATGGACTAGCTAACTTTTTAGTATCAATACCACCAAGAAGCACAAAAGGATTTAGTGTCACTATAAATAATTCAGAAACAATTGAATTATATGCTTACACAAGTCGTTATTGGTTTCCGGTCAGCGGAAAAAATATACTTCAAAAAAGTAGTAGCAGAATTAATAGAGAAACAATGTGTTGCTATAAAGATAGAATACAGTGTATTGCTGATATTGTCGGATATGTACCACGTTTACCAGGCGGTTGTGTTATAGACTTTGCAATGACAGGATTAAATACGGCATATGATGTATGGTGCTCTAATGGAAATAATGTTTCAGAACGATGGAACAATTATTTAGAGAACAACAAAAGTAGTCTTACAAGAACTTTAATACAAAATGCTGTAAGCTGTGTTATTGGACACTTCTCAAATCAATTGAAAAAACTTAAAGAAGATAGAGAATTAGCCAGGAAACTTGGCAGTCAATCAGAAATAGACCGTATAACATCAGAAATAATGGCTTGTAGAAAGGCTGAAACAAGTGCTATAAGAACCATATACGAAGGTGTTTCTGCTATAATTACTGGGAGTGATTGCTATACCGCATTTACAGAAAAGAAACCAAACTGCCCACCTAACCCCGGTGGCGGCGGTGGAAAGTCGGAACCTGTAAACTCATTCGACCCCAATGACATTGTAGGATTCACAGCCGAAAGTGGCAGCAAGCATGTTCCGAATGACTTTGAAAATACATACTACACAATACGTTGCGAGAATGACCCAGAGTTTGCGACAGCATCGGCTCATACAGTGGTAGTGTGCGATACCCTTGACGGAAGCAAACTCAACCTTTCTACATTTGCAGCACGTAGCGTGAAGATTGGTGACAAGGTTATGGAACTCAACGGCGAAAAGTCGTTTGTAAAAACATTGGATTTGCGTACCGAAATTGATGTTATAGCCGAGGTTACACTTGACTACAACGAACAGAGCGGTATTGCACAATGGACCATAAAGTCGCTCGACCCTATGACTATGGAACCTACTGATGACCCGATGCAGGGTGTGTTACCAATAAACAACAACGGTAACGGCGAGGCTGAGTTCTGTTTTGACATTGAACTGAAAGCAGGACTTGCCCATGGCGAAAAGATTGACAACGTGGCTTCAATTGTATTTGACAGCGAAAATGCCATACGTACTCCCGTATGGACCAACATCATTGACAACACTAAGCCGGCATCGGCAATAACAGGAATTGAAGAGGTAAGCGACTCAACAATACTTGTCAACTGGGAAGGAAGTGATGAAGGTTCGGGCATATACAGGTACCAGCTTTATGTCCAGCCGGGCCAAGATGCAGAATGGAAACCTCTGCTTGGCGACACGTTGAGGACATCGTGCAAACTGCGTTATTCACGTGATGTAAACTTTGGATTCTGCGTGCTGGCTACCGACTCTGCCGGTAACGTTGAGGCTAAGGAAATGACACGCGAATTCGAATTCAGCCGAAGCTTTATTCCTGGCGATGCCGACAAGAGCGGTAATGTGGACATCCTTGATATCAATGCTACATTGAACCATATCCTTGGCAATGAAAGCACGGGGTGTGACATGATGCAAATGGATTCAAACAGTGATGGCGAAATTGACCTGCTCGATATCAACACTACTCTTGATATTATTCTCAATGGCAGTGCAGCCAACTCCAACTACAGGAGAAGGACAAATGTCATAAGAATAGTGAATAGTCCAACACTTTAGTTTAATAGAGGCTTGCCCGGATGGTTAGCATCCGGCAGCCTCATAAATATTTTTTTATGAACAAGACAATAAGACTTATAACAATAATTACTCTTTTACTGGTTACAAATGCAAAAGCACAGGAAATTGCGACACTCACGGTTAGTGATTTCGAGATTACAGTAGGAGAAAATAATACTATTACAATTGAAAGCGATATTGCACTGAATGACTATTGCAGTTTCCAGTTCGACCTGCTTTTACCCGAAGGGATAACAATACCATACAATATGAACCCTGATGAAGAGGAAGAACAGTTCGGATATTTTGACAGTGAGGCAGAAGAGTGGATTCCTGCAATTGAAAGTGGAATTACAAAAAGCAGCCACACACTTGCATGCAGCAAAATAGATGGCGGTTACCGCTTTGTATGTTATCACCCTAAATTCACATATTTCAAGTCGGGAAGCAAGAATGTACTTACAATCATACTGCAAGCCGACAATGAAGCTGTGAATGGTGTTTATCGCCCCACATTAGGAGGAACAATGTTCATAGCCAACAAAGACGAACATTTTACGCCCGAAGTGAATGCCGGCACGGCAATTGTAAAAGGGAGTGACAAGAGTATAACATTTGAATTTACTATGAGCGATGCAATATGGGGAACACTTATGTTACCATTTGATGCAAATGTACCGGCAGGCATTGTTGCATACAGCTGTACCGGTGTTGATGGTAATTCTGTAATTCTTAATGAAAGCAGTACGATATATGCCAATACACCATATCTGCTTAACGGAATTCCTGGAACATACAGTTTTACCGGAATTCCAAATGCAGAAAAGAACGAGTACAGTAGTGGTTGCATGAATGGAGTACATTCGGCAACAACCATATATAGCGGATATGTATTGCAGGAGAACGATGGTATAGTGGCTTTCTACAGAGTCAACGAGAATAAACCGATAGAAGTTCCTGCAGGACACTGTTATATAAACGTAACAGGAGATGCAATGTATATAAGAATTGACCGTACAACAGGAATCAATGAAATGGATTACAATACCGAAGGTTCAGAGATTTATTACATTAACGGAATAAATGTTGAATCAACAGAGAACAACAGGATTTACATCATTAACAATAAGAAGAAATATATAAAGTAATTATGAAAAAAGAGTATAATTTTCCAATATGTGAAGTTATTGAAATAGACAGCTTGAACTGTATAGCAAGTTCACAGCCTGAACTCAATGATAATGATGCTGATAATAATAAGCCGGTTCTTAGCCCCAAAAGAGGCGAATGGGGAAATTTATGGAAGTAATATAAACAAAAAATGCTCTTCGGATGAAGAGCATTTTTTGTAGCGAGACCCGGGATTGAACCGGGGACCTCATGATTATGAATCATGCGCTCTAACCAGCTGAGCTATCTCGCCATTGCATTTTTGCGGTGCAAAGATATGTCTATAATTTCAAACAGACAAATTTTTTTAATGTTTTTCGCAAAAAAACTTATCCTTAAACCATTTATTGTCACTTTTTATTGAGCAGAAAAGCATGTTCGCACGAACCGAACATCATTTTTGTACGAATACCAGATACACAGGAATGATATATTTCAATTTGAAAAAAAAGTCAATTTTGCATAATATATTCAATATTTCATAAACAATAATTGCAAAAATAAATTTTAATTTATATCTTGCACCTGAGATACAAAGAGTTACACACTTATAGTAAACTGTTTTTTAAAGATAATGGGTAAAGAGAAAATCTACATTGAATATCCTATGAAGGGAAGTGCATCAATGATATGGAAATACATTGGTACATCTGCCGGGCTTTCGCCATGGTTTGCCGACAGGGTTGAGAATTTTGACAAGACTTTCAATTTCTATTGGGGAAAGACCGAACATAGGGTAGCACATCTCATTGCGCAGCGTAATGGTGTGTATGTCAAGTTCCGCTGGGATGATGAGAACCAGAACACCTACTTCGAAATGAGGATTGCCTACAACGAACTGACACGTGAGCATACTCTCGAGGTCACTGACTTTGCCGACAAGAATGAGGTTGATGACCAGAAGGACCTTTGGGATTCTCAGATTGAGAATCTGAGACGCCAGTCGGGAATGTAGTCCCAATGATTATCAATGCGCATAATTCAATATTGTAAAACACATACGTCAATTGTGTTTCGTGTAACTTTGCCCGAAAATCAATGATAACAGTCCGTTTTTGAGTTATTTTAATAAAATTAAAATAGTTTCTCTATCTGTAGGGAGTAAAATCACTTATTTTATACTAACTTTGTACAGAAAAGCATTCTCTTGCATTTTGAGAGCATGTTTTTCTGTATAATTTTTGTAAATGACTACTGTCGGCGCATATAACGGCGTCAGTGGAACCGTTTACAGGAAATGTTTGTTAGCCCGCGGTATATGAGATTTCTTGACCACTTCAAAATAAAGAAGCTTGATCTTTTCATAATAAAGACCTTTGCCACAAACCTTGTGGGAACCTTCTTTATTTGCCTGTTTATCTTCATAATGCAGTTATTGTGGAGATGGATTGATGACTTCGTTGATAAAGGTCTCGACTTTACTGTACTTGCCAAATTCTTCATGCTTGGCTCAATCACTCTTGTATCCCAAGCACTCCCTCTTGCAATACTCCTGGCATCACTGATGACATTCGGTAACTTCGGCGAGAAGCTCGAGCTGCTTGCCATGAAGGCTGCCGGTATACCTTTGTTCAGGATAATGACACCGCTGATAATATGCTGTACCATATTGGGCGGCGTATCATTCTATTTCCAGAATGTGGTGAGCCCCTATGCCCAGATGCAGCTATACACGCTGATGTACTCAATCAAGCAGACATCGCCTGAAAGCGAGATACCCGAGAAGACATTCTATGACAGGCTCGAGGGGTATAATATTTATGTGGGAGAGAAAGACAAGGAGACCGGTGTTCTGTACGATGTTGTCATATATGATGTATCGGGAGGTTTCGAGAACACAAACATCCTGCTTGCCGACTCGGCTACCATTACAAGCAGTGCCGATGAAAGGAATATGATACTCAGCATGCACTCGGGAGAGCAGTTCTCAAACCTTCAGGAACAGAGCATACAGAAGAAGAACGTACCTTATCGTCGCGAGACTTTCAGGCAGAAGGATGTAGTCATTGAGGTTGAAGGCGGGTTCGAGATGAAGGATGCATCCATAATGAAATCCAATGCCGACAGCAAGAACATAAAGGAGCTTGAGGTTTCGATAGATACTCTTTCAATGCAGAGTGACAGCATAGCCGACAGCAATTGGGTAAACCTAAAACGCACTACATACAACGTAAATACCAAGTTGAACAAAGAAGACTCGGTAAGGATGCAGAAAAACAACCTGTTCAGCATCAATGCCGACAGCGTCTACAACATGGCGACCAAAAAATCGAAGCTCGCATGGAAGAAATCCCAACTCAACAGAGTAAAACAGCTGAAGGTAGACTACGAGATAAAACATAATATTCTGCATGCACGCGAGAAGAACCTGAACAAGCACAAGATATCGTGGTGGAACAAGTTTACACTGTCGGTAGGCTGTCTCATATTCTTCTTTATCGGAGCACCGCTGGGAGCAATTGTAAGAAAGGGAGGATTGGGTTACCCTGTGCTCATATCGGTAGCCACATTCATCCTCTACTACATTTTCAACACATCGGGCTACAAGATGTCGCGTGAGGGAGAATGGCACATATGGTTCGGAGCATGGCTCAGCACCATGGTCCTTGCACCGCTGGGAGCATTCTTCACACTGCAGTCGAACAAGGATTCCGAGATTTTCAACAGCGATTCGGTGAACAAATTCTTCAGGATGCTCTTCGCTATTCCCGAAAAGAGAGTGGTTACACTCAAGGAGGTTGTTATTGATGACCCCGACTATAGAAAGTCGGTAAACATTCTTTCCGAACTCCATAACGAGGCGCGGGAGTACAGAAAGAAAAACAGGCTAAAGAGAATACCTTCAATTAAAAGTGTATTCTTCAAAGAGGATGACCACACCCTTGACAATTTCAATGAAAAGATGGAAGCACTCATCGAGGAGATGGGAAACAGCAAGAACAGAAAGGTCATCATTATGCTCAACGGATTCCCCATACTGTCGCCTCACGCAACCGTTTCACCATTCAAGAAAAGGTGGCTCAATATACTCTCCGTTATTATATTCCCAATAGGAATAATCATATACATGAGAGCTGTCAAATTCCGCCGCAGGCTTGTGAAGGACCTTGTAAAGATTGAAAAGATTACAAAACAGACAATAGATACAATAAAGAAGGAAAAACTTATAGAAACTATATAAACATAATATGGATAATTTCAAATTAAATAGTATAGAAGAGGCTCTCGATGATTTCAGAGAGGGTAAATTTGTTATCGTGGTAGATGATGAAGACCGCGAGAATGAGGGTGACTTCATCATCGCAGCCGAGAAGATTACGCCGGAGGCTGTCAACTTTATGCTGAAGAACGGACGCGGAGTACTATGCGCACCTATCACGCTGTCACGTTGCAAGGAGCTGGAACTCGACCCGCAGGTAAGTTCAAACACCAGCCTTCTCGGTACACCGTTCACAGTTACTATTGACAAGGTAGAAGGTTGCACCACTGGTGTATCTACAGCCGACCGCGCCGCTACCATAAAGGCACTTGCCGACCCTGCAAGCAAACCCGAGACTTTCGCACGTCCGGGACATATAAACCCCTTGTATGCTCAAGACAACGGAGTACTTCGCCGTGCCGGACACACCGAGGCCAGCATTGACCTCGCACGTCTGTCGGGCCTCTACCCTGCCGCTGCACTCATAGAGATAATGAATGAGGACGGCACCATGGCACGTATGCCACAACTTGTAGAGATAGCAAAGAAACATAACCTGAAGATTATATCAATAAAGGACCTCATTGAATACCGACTGAAGCAGGAATCACTTGTTGAAAAGGGTGAAGAGGTAGACATGCCTACAGCTCATGGACATTTCCGTCTTATCCCGTTCCGCCAGAAATCGAACGGACTAGAGCATATAGCACTTATCAAGGGAGAGTGGAAAGAGGATGAACCCATTCTTGTACGTGTACACTCATCGTGCATGACAGGCGATATTTTCGGTTCACAACGCTGCGACTGCGGTGCACAGCTTCACGAAGCAATGGAACTCATAGACAAGGCCGGAAAGGGTGTAATTGTATACCTGAACCAGGAGGGACGCGGCATTGGACTCATGAACAAGATGCGCGCATACAAGCTCCAGGAGGAGGGTATGGACACAGTCGATGCCAACCTATGTCTTGGTTTCAAGGCCGATGAGAGAGATTACGGTGTAGGAGCGGAGATTCTGCGTCAGGTAGGTGTACACAAGATGCGCCTAATTACAAATAACCCTGTAAAACGTATTGGGCTCGAGAGCTACGGACTTACCATTACCGAGAATGTGGGTATTGAGATTGCGCCTAACAGCCATAACTCACGCTATCTGCACACCAAAGCAGAGCGCATGGGACATACGTTGCACTTTGAAAACTGAGCCGAAGGCGAAGTTTCGATATCACTTGCAGCGATAGGTCACGTGAAGCACCGCACTCGTGGCGCCGCGTGGGGCGCGAAAAGCAAGGGATGTCAAAACGGAAAGGAGAAAACTGAACCTAAGGCGCAGCGAAGCATCCCATAAAAAAGTGAGCTTGTCATCCCGACAGAGCACAGCGACGAGGGATCTAAAAAACCGCAAATGATATAGATTCTTCGCTTTGCTCAGAATGACAATTATATGAAAAGTACAATACTTTGGATGTCATGCTGGAGCGCAGCGAAACATCTGAAAAAAAGAAGAATATAACTAACTACAAAATAAGAAACTTCTAAAATGAACAAGTTATCAGACCGCGTTAACCGATTGGCGCCGTCGGCAACACTGGCAATGTCACAGAAAAGCCAGGAACTTAAAGCACAAGGCGTAGATGTTATCAACATGAGTGTCGGCGAACCCGACTTCAACACCCCCGATGCCATCAAGACTGCAGCAAAGCAGGCAATCGATGACAACTGGTCACGTTACTCTCCCGTTCCGGGCTACCCTACCCTGCGTAAGGCTATAGTAGAAAAACTTAAGAATGAGAACGGTCTTGAGTTTACCGAGGCACAGATTTCTGTTTCAAACGGTGCAAAGCAGGCTGTCTGCAACGCTATCATGGCACTTGTTAACCCGGGCGATGAGGTAATTGTACCTGCACCCTACTGGGTAAGCTACCCCGACATGGTAAAGCTCGCCGACGGTACACCGGTAATCGTAAGCGCAGGCATTGAGCAGAACTTCAAGATTACAGGCGCACAGCTCGAGGCTGCCATTACACCGAAGACAAAGATGCTCATCCTCTGCTCTCCGTCAAACCCTACAGGTTCGGTATATACAAAGGAGGAGCTAAAGGATCTTGCCGACGTACTTGCAAAGTACCCCAATATATTTGTAGTGGCCGATGAGATTTATGAACACATCAGCTACGTGGGTAAACACCAGAGCATTGCACAATTCCCAGAGATTAGAGATCGTGTAATAATAATCAACGGTGTTTCAAAGGCATATGCCATGACAGGCTGGCGCATTGGTTATCTTGCAGCTGCCGACTGGATTGTAAAGGGATGCAACAAGCTCCAGGGACAGTACACCAGCGGACCATGTTCTGTGTCACAGATGGCCTCGCTCGAGGCATACACAGGTTCTCAGGAGCCTGTAGAGGAGATGCGTAAGGCGTTCCAGCGCCGTCGCGACCTCATTGTCAAGCTCGCAAAGGAGATTCCTGGACTTGAGGTAAATGTTCCAGAAGGTGCATTCTACCTGTTCCCGAAATGCAGTTCGTTCTATGGAAAGAGCTATAACGGAACAGTTATCAACAACAGCGATGACCTTGCAATGTACTTGCTTACCGAGGCACATGTTGCGGCTGTCGGAGGAACATCATTCGGTGCACCCGAGTGTTTCAGAATGAGTTACGCCACAAGCGACGAGAATATCATCGAAGCTATACGCCGTATAAAGGAGGCTCTTGCAAAGCTCGCATAATAAGACTTAACAATTATAACATAATAAAACAATGGCTGGTGTTGAGAACACCGGCCATTGTTTTTATACTTGATATGCATTAAGTCACTATATTTGAATTGGGGCTATTCTTTAAAAAAGAAAACTCAATTGTTACACATTAAACATTACACACTAAACATTAAACACTCATCGTTGAACAAATGTTGATAACCTGTTGAAAACAGAATAATAAATAAAACAAAAAAAGTGGCATTTAAATTTTGTCATATGCAATTTTAAAATAAGTCATGTCGATAATTAAAACACCAAATTATTTCACCACTTTTTAACCTTTATTTTTCAATTGGGTTTTGAACAGTTTTAAACATGTCAACAAGCTTAAGTTTTCAAATAAAATGCATAGACATCAATTGTTGATAAACATACATAACGCACTGGTATACAATAAAAACATCTTGTTTATAAAATATGAATAACTTATTCTCTTCTACTAATAAACTAAAAAGCAAATTTGACCGCAGTTTTTTCTCTACACTTTCAACTGACTTTATTGTTGTTTTTATCTTTTTAAATTTTTAAAAAGGATATATATATAAATAAAACCGGTTGAAACGGTGGAAGGATGAATGTTTAATGTTTAATGTTTAATGTGTAATGAGGAACATATTCTGAATATTAAACAATAGTAGCTTAACGTTTAGGCAAGCGCAATCATTTCAAAACTGCCTCATTGAGTTTATTTAACTCTCACTAGGGTCCCATTTGTACGTTTTGTAGTTATCTTCGCAAATAATAATAGAACACAATGACCAAAATAATAACTACTGTATTGGCGCTTTTGATAGCTTTGCTCGATTTCATCGCTTACAGGCGTCTAAAGCGTGAAGGAGCGGGCAAGGCAGTGCGATACTCATTTGCAGGAGTTATACTTTTCTCTTACCTTCTTATAATACTTGTTCCTCTGTTTATGTTTGCATTAATAAATGCCGGGAACAGCCAGCCGATGATGAAATTATCAATGGCAATATTGACCGGGTATCTCTTCTTTACCATATCGAGATTGTTCCTTTATATTTTCTGGTTGCCTACAAAGAGGAAGTGCTGGATGTGGACAGGTGTTGCAGTGTCATCATTCCTTTTGCTCTCATTCGCCTATGGAGCGTTCGTTACACGTACCGATTACAAAGTGAAAGAGGTGGAACTCTCTTTTAAAGGTCTGCCCGAATCGTTCGACGGTTACAGGATAGCCTTTATTTCCGACATACATATAGGTTCAATGTGGAACCCCGAGTCAGAGCTTGAAAAACTTTCATCGGTAGTGAATTCTACAGGTGCCGATGTTATACTTTTTGGCGGGGACCTGGTTAATCTTCATCACAGCGAACTGTCGCAGCCGATATTGGACAGGCTTTCTTTAATAAAAGCCCGCCATGGCGTTTTTGCAGTCATGGGTAATCATGATACCGGTTCCTATGTGAAAGGCTCTACAAAGGAGTTTAGAGCGGAAAATATGGCATCTTTGGCAAGAAGTGTATCATTCAGAGGGTGGACCTATCTTAGGGATAGTACCGTATATATAAATAACGGTACCCATTCAATAGCGATAACAGGAATAGACTATTCCGAAAAACTCCAGGAGTACAAGCACTCTTTCAAGGCGATAGACAACTTCGATGTCAGCCATATATATGAAAATGTTCCCGATTCGGTATTCAATATAACAATATCACATCTGCCTCAGTTGTGGTATTCACTCTGCGACAGCGGTTACAGCGACCTTACCCTCGCCGGCCACATACACGCCATGCAGATGAAGGTGGCAACTCTTTCTCCTGCAGCGCTGGTGTACGATGAGTGGAGCGGCCTTTACGAACGTGAAAAGGGTAAGCTTTATATCAATGACGGAATAGGCAGCGTGGGCTTCTTTGCCCGCATTGGTGCCCGCCCTGAGGTAACAGTGATTACGCTTAAGAAACCATAACGTACATGCCATTGTCATTCCGACACAAGGAGGAATCTCAAAAAACGTGGACTTGTCATGCTTGAGCGAAGCGAACCAACGGTCGATGCCAGAGGCTTTAAAGCCGGAGGAAAGTCAAGTATCTCTTCATTCGTAAAATCTGTAATTTTCCCGGTTTTTAGTCTCTCGCCAAAAAAAATTATTTAGTATAATCTATGTATACAATATACACCTTTGATTTATCAAAACATTGTTCTTTAGTATATTCAATAACAGATGGATTATTTGTTTTATTTATTTTCTTGATTATTTTTTGCATTGCTTCTTCTGTTTTATCAGTACGAAGTACAACCATAAACTTGTAATATAGGTTAAGATCGCATTCTGAAATATCAACTTTGTTTTTACCTTCTCTGCTTAAAAGCCCATTAATATCTTTTATAATAGTATATTCTTGCGCTGCACCATACGAATTATCGTTAACAGGAATATTACATTTTACCTCTGCAATTATTTTCTTCTTATCATATCTAACATCATACCCATTAGTGTTTACATCTGTAGAATTAATATCATTATTAATTTCCTCATGTTCGTATTTGTCTATTATTCCCTCATGTAATAAAAAATCGACAAATAATCTTGTTACACGTAATGTTATTATATTATTGATATCTGACAGAATCAGTTTGAGTTGAAGAATCTTGTCTATTGATAACTTTGAGTAAAAATCTTCTAAGCCAAAGTTATACATAAACCCATTCAGTGCCTGAGCTAATTTAACTTCACGATATTTATTCTTGTTTTCATTCATATAGTGAAACTTTAATCAGTGTAAGATTATAAAGTTTTCTATTTTTGCGTATGTATTCTCTAATATAAGAAGTGTTAGATTTATTAAGATTTAATCTTTTTGATACACCATTTTATAAGTAGCCACAAAATATAGTATGGAAAAAATAAAATTTTAAAACAACAACCTAATACTTTTAGGCAACCTTCATTGTTTCTTGTATTATTGTTGTCTGTGTTTTGGTAATCAAAATAACTGCTCTCGATGTTATTTGAACTGTTTGAAGATTTTCTTGAATTTCTATTATAGCTTACAGAACTGCTTTCATGTTTCTTTTCTTTGACTTTAGTCTGTTTTTCAGGTTTTTTTTGATTTTTCTTTACTTCTGCTAAATGTTCTTTAGCTTTCTTTAAAGATTCTTGTGCAATCCAGACATTAATATCGTAGCAATTCCCTTTTTTACCATTATGTACACTATTCTTAGCAGTATTCCTATAATTACCGTTCTCTATAGCCTGCTTTTTACTGAATTTCATTGAATCAAGAAATAATTCCGCTCTTCTTACAGCTGCTTCGGCATGATTTAAATCTATTTTGTCATAAGATCTCATAATTGTTTTTTTTATGATTTCACTACTCTTAGTATATATTATGCGAATCAGTAGTTGAAAAATCAACCATTGATTCATTGTTAAGTTATTGATTTTTAACAAACTATCTCTAAAAATATTTTGTAATCTCCTTGAAAATCAGTAAATTAGAAGAAAGAAACCACTCATTTTTTCTAATTATTATTCCCAAGAAGAAAGAGTTAAAACTCGTAAGTTTGTATATGTATATCTGTGATGTCTATAAAAATTCTTTGCAATACTACTTCCAAAGATTCAGTAACAACACTGTTCCGGTATTTACGGACGAGAAGGTTCTTACTGTATATCTTTTCTGTGGTGCTTATCAAAGATATTTCAGCATCAAAGAGATACACACTTTCGCCAAGGAGTATCTGTTGTCATGGTTTCCTAAGTTGCCATCTTACCGAACGTTTAATGTACGTCTTAACATGCTTTCGGAAGCATTGAGAGTACTTGTAAAAACAATGACAGACTCATTCAGGCCCGATGATTGTGATGCAATGCTCTTTATTGTAGATTCAATGCCTATTGTTACATGCAAGAGCAAAAACATAGAGGGAAAGGTTGCCAAGGAAATAACATCCAAAGGATACTGCTCGACGAAAAACATGTACTACTATGGAATGAAACTTCATCTGGTTGGCCAAAAGAGGAAAAGAGCCTTGCCTTTCCCTGAAATAATAACATTGACCGATGCTGCGAAGAATGACCTTACTGCTCTTAAAAGAGAATGTATGTCTCATCTTAATGGAAAAACCATCTTAGGAGATAAGATATACAGCGATTTCACATTCTTTAATGATGCATGTCCCAAGAAAATGCTTACACCATGCAAGAAGGTAAAAGGAGAAGCGGAAATAATCACTCAAAGAGAAAAAGCGACAAGAGACTTGTTCTCTACTGCGGTTTCAAAAGTTAGGCAACCTATTGAATCATTTTTCAATTGGTTGAACGAGAAAACAGAAATTCAAAGATAAAGTAAGAGCTACCAAAGGACTGCTGGTACATATCTTTGGAAAGTTGGCGATTGCTCTACTTGCATTTGCAAAGTTATAAAATTTTAATCAGTTGCCAACTACTGATTTGCATAAAATACTATTATAAATAGTGATTCACTGTATTGTGTATATAACAGCAAGAGGGTGACATGTCACCCTCTTGCTGTTTCTTTATCTTGTGATGAGTATCTTGGTTGCTACTCCTTCATCGCCGTTGCTGTCGTATGTTAGTACATAATAGACTCCGCTTGCGACTTTCTCACCACGGTTATTTCTTCCGTTCCAGTTATACTGCCCTCCGTTGGATGTGCCCTCATTGATTAAAAATCCTGCCGTATCAACGATTTTGACGTTGCAGTCGTGTGTTAGTCCAACGATTGAGATATTTCCGCTGTAATCGGACCTAACAGGGTTCGGGTAGGCATAAACATTACTCTCCTTAAGGATCTCCTCCGGGCGCGTTGCATCACTCTTGTAGCTTGCCATTCCCTTGTCGGTACCGATGAACACTTCGCCGCTCTTTCCGTTGATTGCTATGCTTTCTATGCAGTCTGACGGCAGCGGGGAGTTCTCTGTCGTAAAATGATGTATCGTCTCAAGTCCGTCGGCACTGATTCTATTGCCATAACAGGTATTGACTATTCCGAAAAACTTCAGGAATATAAACATTCGTTGAATAAAATAGACGGTTATGATGTAAGCGGTATATATAAAAATGTACCCGATTCAATGTTCAATATAACACTATCTCATTTGCCTCAGTTGTGGCATTCCATAAGCGATAAAGGCTATAGTGACCTCACATTATCAGGGTACATTCATGGAATGCAGATGAAAATAGGTTCATTATCCCCTGCTTCCCTTATGTATGACGAATGGAGCGGGCTTTATGATAACGGGAAAGGCAAGCATTATATAAATGACGGAATAGGTTCTGTAGCCTTTATAGCCAGGTTCGGTGCGAGGCCCGAAATAACTGTAATTAACCTATACAGGGAGTGATTACAGCTCTATCCCCATTATGTAATTGTTCATACAGTATACTTTGCTTATATCGAACTCACGTTAAGATAATAATTATTAATTCAAATATGTATCAATATATCTCAGCAGTTCTGTTAATGTATATTTTTTTCTATCGATAATATATATTCCTGGTTTGCTTGGAATTCCATTTATACGTTGACCGTAGATGTTGTATATATCTATATTGTCTTTAGTTTTTCCTTCCTCTATTTCATTTATCAATGTATTATACTCTGATAAAATATTATCAAGCCACTTATAATGCTCTATAAAAAAAGTTTTAGAGTGTTCTATCTCTTTTTCCCAACTTCCTAAAGGTGTTGATAGAGCTATTTCTTTGTCAAGAATATCCCACCTTATAAAGTTTTCTTCCTGTGACTTTTTTAAAGAATCGGTAAGGATATCATAGTATGATAGTATCTCTGAATAGATATTTGCACCATATTTAGAGTGTATTAACGCTACTTTTCTCATGAATTGGTCGTCATCACATATCCGGTTGAAGTAAAGCTTGTTCTCAAGATAATGTTCAGGATTTATACGGTTTCCAGCATTGGCAAGACACCATTCAAAATCCCACAAAGGACCAATTTTCAGCTTAGTATCTTCAGTATTGTCAAATTTGTGATAGTATCTGTTGCATTCATCCATCTGAAGGAGATTTTTTTGATAATACCATTTTGCAAAGGATTCTTCATCAATAAACTCTGCATATGACCTTTTTTCTTTGAAATCATCTGAATATAGGCAGTTCTCAAATTTATTCATATACTCCTTGGCATAATAGAAATTCTCTTCCATCATTTCGTCGTCATCAGGGTATTTAAAAGTGAAATACCAATTATTGAGGTCTGTGGCAAAGTAATGTAAAGAACTCTTATAGTCAAAATCGAATTCTATAAGGAATCCGCTATCATCTACATCTACCCTTGATTTACCTTCTTTGATATCCTCTGTCAGCTGGTAGTTTCCAAGAAACTCTTCATTAACGACAACCTCTACGAACTCACTTCTTGGAACCCAACCATTGTCAAGCATGCTACCTATCTTAAAACCTATCGCTGTGTTCATTAATGAACGGTCGGTATAGTTTGCCAGGAGAGCAAAGGATTTATTTTTATTCATTCCTGGAAGAGGAGATGTCTTTTCTGGGAATTTTATCTTATATGGTTTCTTGGGATAATTAGCTGTTGCATTGCCTCTTATTCTTATTTCTATTTCAGAATCGGGCAAAATAACCCTATTGTTATGAATTATCCTGATTGTGGCTGCAATATAGTATTCTTTTGAGTCTATAAGGCAGCTATCCTTTGTTGTTATATAGCATATAGGCAATCCTGTATTCTCATAATTGTAATATTGAGCATATAGGTTTAATTTGAGAAACAATCCTATAATAACAATCAGAAATGGTTTCATTATTGAGTATATAATTATCTTGTGATGAGTATCTTTGTCGCTACGCCTTCATCGCCGTTGCTGTCGTATGTTAGTACGTAATAAACTCCGCTTGCGACTTTCTCACCACGGTTATTTCTTCCGTTCCAGTTGTACTGCCCTCCGTTGGATGTGCCCTCATTGATTAAAAATCCTGCTGCATCAACGATTTTGACGTTGCAGTCGTGTGTTAGTCCAACGATTGAGATATTTCCGCTGTAATCGGACCTAACAGGGTTCGGGTAGGCATAAACATTACTCTCCTTAAGGATCTCCTCCGGGCGCGTTGCATCACTCATGTAGCTTGCCATTCCCTTATCGGTACCGATGAACACTTCGCCGCTCTTTCCGTTGATTGCTATGCTTTCTATGCAGTTTGACGGCAGCGGGGAGTTCTCTGTCGTAAAATGATGTATCGTCTCAAGTCCGTCGGCACTTATAAGGTATATACCATTGTCGTTTGTTCCCACCCACTTGCGATTTGCTCCGTCAACCTTGATGCTTTTGATATATGTTCCGCTCAACAGGTAGTCGGCAAGGCCTGTACCGTCGTTGCGGGGCACCTTAATCTGCTTGAATGTGCCATCATTGAAGAATTTCTGCGGGTTGTCAATGACAAACAGTCCTGCATTGGTGCCTACCCACATCTTGCCGTTGTGGTCCTCGGTAAGGGCATATACCTGATATATATCGTAGCTTGTTCCGTCCTGGTTGGTAAATTTGTTGAGCCATACTTTTGACTCGTCATCGCTTGTGTCATAAGGTGTGCCGTTGAGCTTTGCACAGAATATTCCAGGCTCTCCCTGCAGTGATGTTATCCACAGCCAGCCTCTTGAGTCTATCATCGGTTCAACCATCGTTGGCAGATACTCAATAGGTTTGTAATGTAGTGAAATCCATGTGCCGTCTTTCTTAAGAATCTTGACAATATCTTTTACTCCTGTATTTATACACCATAGATTTCCTTCCTTATCGAACTTTACCATTGACACTCGTACATATTTGTTCGATCCCGGTACTACAGTCTCAAGAGGGCTGTTATGCATACTATAGTGATTTACAAACTTTCCGTCGCGGAACTCATATATACCATAACCAAAGGAACTTGCAAAATAATGACCAGGTTCGGTGGGGTCCTCATCTATCGAGCATATATTATTATACTTTAACCCTGTTGCCTGTATGATTGTATCCTCGGGAAGATTTATCCATTTGTCATTCTCAAGATGGTATTCCATTAAAGTGCCGTCATAGAAAGTGGTGCCAAAAAAATTGAGATTACCTCCGGCTACAAGTAGTTTCTCATCGCTTGTGAACTGCATGAACTCGCAATAGTTTCTTATGGGGCTGTTGGGGATAATTGGCATTGATGTGCTGGTAATGTTATTATCCTTTATGGCGCACTTCACTACCCCACCGTATCCCTTACAGTCCCAGAAATCGTTGCCTTCCTTTAAGACGAACATGCTGCCGCTATTGCTGTATACCGCAGCTTCTTGCGGTCCTGTGATTATAGCTGTCTTGCCGGGTGCTGAGGCTATAATCTCTTTTCCGTTGCTGTAGACCCTATTGTACTTTTCCCCGTCGTTGTACAGTACATAACGGAGTATGTTCCTGCCTACTTCATAATGTAGTATTCCAAAGTCGACAAGGTGGCAGTATAGTATTCCGTCGAGCTCGCATATTGCCTTTATGAAGTAATTGTTCTTCTTTTCCCAGTTGTTCTTGTCGAGCATGTTACTTGTGGTATCGCAACTGTACATTCCAGTCTTTGTACCGCAGAAAAGTTTGTCCTCGTAAAGGTAGGCGCAGTAGGTGTCAAGGCCTGTCGTGTATGTACTTTCGAACTCAAGCCTGTCGAGATTAAGGACTACTATGCCGAATTCGGTTGACAGGTAGGCTCTGTTGCCTTGCAAGTCTATACCGTTTATCTTCTTCTTTGGCAGTGACTTGTTTTTGAAGTCGGATATATTGTATACTTGGTCGTTGCCGTATAGTATATCGATATTGGCATTGCTGTACACGATTACAAGCGCGTCAATTTCCTTGCTGTAGGCAATATGTGCTATGTCAATGTCGCTCAGGGTGTTTATCTTGTCAAAGAGGCGTACTTCGCTGTCTTCTTCGCTGTATGAGAAAAGCGCTCCCGAGGCGAGTATATATACTTTGTCGCCTGCAACTTGGCAATAGGTTGCATTGTGGTATGAGGGATAGAGTCTCCAATCATCTATACCGTTAGAACTGAATGCCGTAGACTTGAGACTGAAAACCGATAGTAACAGACAAAGTGCTAATATTCTTTTTATCATCCTTTATATTTTTCCTTTAGGTAATTGCTCAGCTGTTCTGTCGCGCGGTAGCGGTGGCTTATGCTGTTCTTCTGCTCACTGCTCATCTGCGCAAAGCTTTCAGAAAATCCTTCGGGAATGAATATCGGGTCATATCCGAATCCCGAGTCTCCTCTCTTCTCTTCGGTGATACTCCCCTTTACAATTCCGTTGAACAGTTTTTCCTCGCCGTTAATTATTAACGCGATAACTGTGCGAAATTGTGCGTTGCGGTTACTTTTTCCTGTTAAATTATGCAATAATTTCTGCATGTTTGCCTCGGAACAGCACTCTTCGCCCGCATAACGTGCCGAGTATACTCCGGGCTCGCCGCCAAGTGCCTCTACCTCGAGCCCTGTGTCATCGGCAAAGCAGTCAAGGCCGTACTTGTCATATATGTATCTTGCCTTGATGAGAGCATTGCCCTGAAGTGTGTCGGCTGTCTCGGGTATCTCATCGTGGCACTCGATGTCATTTAGGGACAGCACCTCTACCCTGTCGCCGACAATGGCTCTTACCTCATCGAGTTTGTGTCTGTTGTTTGTAGCGAATACGAGTTTCATTTATTCTCTTCGTTTTTTACAAGTTCTCTGGGTTCGTTTGAATCGAACTTGACTTTCCTTGACTTGGCTTTTATCTTGTCGAAGCCGAGGCCGTAAACTGCCATGACTTTCGATTGTGACACAAGTGCATTAGGGTCAATCTGCTTTATTGCACTGAGCAGCTGGTTCGACTGGTTGGCACGTGCTATGGTGGTCACCACCTTGCTCTCCTTGCCCGAGTAGTAACCTACTGAATCAAGCAGTGTGACACCGCGTTTAAGGTGACGTGTGATGTAGTATCCTATCTCATCGTACTTGCTCGAGAAGATGAAGAATTGTACTGCCTGACGGTTGCTGTTTACCATGTAGTCGAGCGACACGTTCACAATCACAAGGTTTATGAATCCGTAGAAGACCTTCTGAAGGCTCAGTGCCGTGTCGGCTGTAGGGATGATGAAGAAACTGCTTGTTACGATACATGCGTCCACATAGAGCATGGCGCGGCCGAAGCTTACATCCTTGTACTTGTTTACAATAGCGGCAATGATGTCTACACCACCCGAACTGCCATTGCTAAGGAAACAGAATGCCAGACCCAGTCCTGTGAAGATTGAACCTACGATACACGACTCGAGCTGCTTGTCAGGTCCTAAAATCTCCGATGCGTTGGGGTATACGTCAAACACCATCTGGAACAGTTGCAGGAAGAGCGTTAGGCATATTATCGCATATATTGTCTTTATGCAGAACTTGAGTCCGAGCTGCCAGATAGCTATTATTATCAGCACCATGTTTATGAGAAAATATGAGTACTGTATGGGTACTCCTGTGGTGTACTGTATAATGGCGCAGACACCGGTTACACCTCCTGTCACGAAAGTGTATGGCTCCATGAAAAAGTTCCATGCGAAGGCATAGGATGCAAGTCCGAGAGTAATCATGAAATAGTTCTTTATCTCACTCAGGATGGAAGGACGCGGAATGAATCGTTTAGCCATAACCAAACTTTTTTAAAACAATTAATTTATTTAGATGAAATTAATAAGTATCAGATGACTATATTAACAATTTTCTTAGGCACAATGATGACCTTCCTGATAGGTTTGCCGTCAATGTACTTTTGGCTGTTCTCGTTGGCGAGTACAGCTGCCTCGATGTCAGCATTTGCCGCATCTGCCGCAAACTCCATGGTAAAGCGTGCCTTGCCGTTGAACGAGATGGTGTATTTGACTGTATCTTCCTTGAGGTACTCCTCATCGTATGCAGGCCACTCGGCATCGCATATGGTTGTGTCGTATCCCATGATTTCCCACAACTCCTCGCATATATGCGGTGCGAATGGAGAGAGTACGACAACGACCTTCTCAAGGATAGCCTTCTTGTTACATTTGAGCGCCGAGAGCTCGTTCAAGCATATCATGAAGGCACTCACTGTAGTGTTGTATGAGAATGCCGGGATGTCCTCAGTCGTCTTCTTTATGAGCTTGTGCAGTGACTTGAGTTCATCTTTTGTAGGCTCCTCATCTGTTATTATGCAGTTGTCGTTCTTGTCGAAGAACATACCCCACAACTTGCGCAGGAAGCGGTGGCAACCGTCAATACCGTTTGTATCCCATGGCTTCGACTGCTCGATGGGGCCGAGGAACATCTCGTACATGCGCAGTGTGTCGGCACCGTACTTCTCTACAATGACGTCGGGGTTCACTACATTGAACATTGACTTGCTCATCTTCTCCACTGCCCAACCGCAGATGTATTTCCCGTCCTCAAGTATGAACTCGGCATCGGCATACTCGGGACGCCATGCGCGGAAAGCGTCAATGTCAAGAATGTCATTGGCAACGATGTTCACGTCGACATGCAGCGGTGTTACATCGTACTGCTTCGATAGGTTGAGTGATACGAATGTGTTCGTGTCCTTGATGCGGTAAACGAAGTTGCTTCGTCCCTGAATCATACCCTGGTTGATGAGCTTCTGGAACGGCTCTTCCTTCGTGCTCACACCTGTGTCGAAGAGGAACATGTTCCAGAAACGGGAGTAGATGAGGTGGCCTGTAGCATGCTCCTTTCCGCCTACATACAGGTCTACATTCTGCCAGTAGCCGTTGGCCTCCTTTGAAACGAGCGCATTACTGTTGCGTGGGTCCATGTAGCGCAGATAATATGCGCTTGAGCCTGCGAAGCCTGGCATTGTGTTGAGCTCAAGAGGGAATATTGTCGTGTTGTCGATGTTCTCCTTGCTTGTTACACAGTTGTTCACTGTATCCCAAGCCCACATCTTGGCGTGTCCCAAAGGTGGTTCTCCGCTCTCTGTAGGAAGGAACTTCTCTACCTCGGGAAGCTCAAGAGGCAGACACTCCTCGGGAATGGGGTAAGGTACTCCGTTCTTGTAGTAGATGGGGAACGGCTCGCCCCAGTAGCGCTGACGGCTGAAGATTGCGTCGCGCAGACGGTAGTTAACTTTCACGCGACCGAGTCCTGTCTCGGTAACGAACTGCTTTGTCTTTGCAATAGCCTCCTTGACGGTAAGTCCGTTCAGGTTGAGCTTGCAGTCGCTGAATGAGGCTGCAGGCGAGTTGGTCATGATGCCTTCTTTTGCATCGAAACTCTCTTCGCTGACGTCGCAGCCCTCGATGAGCGGGCGTATCTCGATGCCGAAGTGCTTTGCGAATGCGTAGTCGCGGCTGTCGTGTGCAGGAACGGCCATTATGGCTCCGGTTCCGTAGCCCGAGAGTACATAATCGCTAACCCATACAGGGATATCCTCGCCTGTGATTGGGTTAATGGCATATGAACCTGTGAACACTCCTGTTACGTTGCGGTCAATCATACGCTCGCGCTCGGTACGTTTCTTCGTGCGGTCAAGGTATGCCTCGACAGCCTCTTTCTGCTCTGCTGTGGTAAGCTGTGCAACAAGCTCGCTTTCGGGAGCAAGCACCATAAATGTGACACCGAAGATTGTGTCGGCACGTGTGGTGAATATTGTGAACTGTACGTCGCTATCCTTTACGCGGAACTGCATCTCGGTACCTTCGCTGCGGCCAATCCAGTTGCGCTGTGTCTCTTTGAGCGACTCGGTCCAGTCAATCTTCTCAAGGCCGTCGAGCAGACGCTGCGAGTATGCCGATACTCTCAGGCACCACTGTTTCATCTTTTTCTGTACGACGGGGTGTCCGCCACGCTCCGAAACACCGTCAACCACCTCATCGTTGGCAAGTACCGTGCCCAGTGCAGGACACCAGTTTACCATTGTCTCGTTTAGGAATGCTATGCGCCAGTTCATAAGCAGCTCCTGCTGTGCGGTCTCGCTCATGCTGTTCCACTCATCGGCGGTGACCTCTATCTCCTCGGTGCATGCTGCGTTGAAGCCCGCACTACCCTCCTTCTCCAACTTTGCGACAAGTTCGGCTATAGGCTTAGCGCACTTTGCATCGTTGTCGTAATAGCTGTTGAACATCTTGATGAATGTCCACTGTGTCCAGTGGTAGTACTCGGCATCGCATGTCCTTATCTCTCGGTCCCAGTCGAAGCAGAAACCTATCTTGTCGAGCTGCTCGCGGTAGCGGTTGATGTTCTGTTCGGTTGTTATTGCAGGGTGCTGGCCTGTCTGTATGGCATACTGCTCGGCAGGGAGTCCGTATGCATCGTAACCCATAGGGTTTAGCACATTGAAGCCCTGAAGGCGTTTGAAACGTGCAAAAATGTCCGATGCTATGTAACCAAGCGGGTGGCCTACATGCAATCCCGCACCTGACGGATAGGGGAACATGTTCAGTACATAGAATTTCTTCTTCTCCTCATTCTCGACTACGCGATAGGTCTTCTCGTCCTTCCATCGCTTCTGCCACTTCTGTTCAATCTCGTTAAAGTTGTATGCCATATGTTTTTTGTTTATTATTTCCAAATTAGCAATTATAATTCTGTAATTTAATCAATATGCATTGTCATTTCGAACGGATGTGAGAAATCTCCATTAACGTTTAAGATTCCTCGTCGCTTTGCTCTGTCGGAATGGCAAAACTTAATTTTGTTATATGACTTTGAAGTCATAACAACATCTACATAGTAGATGCAATATCTTGCAAAAATATATAAAATTCGGATGATTATTTGTTTTATGCCATTAATTTGTCGGCTAAAGTTCTTTTTTCTTTTTTCTCCCCTGAAATCGGATAAAAATCGCTATCTTCGCATAATTATTTCAAAGTGAAAACAAAAGCGATATATGGCAGAAAAAGATATAGCTGCAACGCCAATGATGCGTCAGTTTTATGACCTCAAGGCAAAGCACCCCGATGCGATACTGCTGTTCCGTTGCGGCGACTTCTATGAGACATACTGTTCCGATGCTGTGATAGCCTCGGAGATTCTCGGAATAACACTTACCAAACGCTCTAACGGAAAGAGTGATGCCTCAAAGGCTATTGAGATGGCGGGATTCCCTTTCCATGCGCTCGACAACTATCTTCCAAAACTTGTGCGTGCAGGAAAGCGTGTGGCCATCTGTGACCAGCTCGAAGACCCCAAGATGACGAAGAAACTCGTCAAGCGCGGTATTACCGAACTTGTCACTCCGGGAGTCTCAATCAATGACAATGTGCTTGACTACAAGGAAAATAACTTCCTTGCTGCCGTTCATTTCGGTAAGCCTATGTGCGGTGTGTCGTTCCTTGACATATCAACAGGCGAGTTCCTTGTTGCCGAGGGTACATTTGACTACATCGAGAAACTGCTCATCAACTTCAACCCCAAGGAGGTACTCTTTGAGCGTGGATTGAAAAAACGTTTCGAGGAGTGTTTCGGCAGCAAATACCTTACCTTTGAACTTGATGACTGGGCCTTTACCGATGAGTTCGCGAATGAGAAGCTGACAAAACATTTCGAGACAAAGAACCTCAAGGGATTCGGTATCTCGCATCTTCGCAGCGGAGTGGTGGCGGCAGGTGCCGTGCTTCATTACCTAAGTGTCACGCTACATACACAGATATCGCACATACGCAACATATCACGCATTGAGGAGGAGCGCTATGTGCGTCTCGACAAATTCACAATCCGCAGTCTTGAGCTGCTTGGCAGCATGCACGACGGCGGCTCATCGCTGCTGTCGGTAGTGGACCGTACCCTGACAGCCATGGGAGCGCGTCTCCTGAAACGTTGGATGGTTTTTCCGCTTAAGGACAAGAAACCCATTGAGGAGCGTCTGGATATTGTGGAATACTATTTCCGCGAGCCTGAATTCCGCGAGCTTGTCGAGGAGAATCTTCAGATGATAGGCGACCTTGAACGTATAATCGCAAAGGTTGCAGCGGGACGTGTCTCTCCGCGTGAGCTTGTGCAGTTGAAACTGGCCCTTATGGCTGTTGAGCCCATAAAGAGAGCTTGTGAGGCATCGGGTAATCAGGTACTCAAGCAGATAGGAGCACAGCTTGACTGTTGTGCCGATATACGTGACAGGATAGCCAATGAGATTGTCCCCGAGCCGCCGTTGCTTCTCAACAAGGGCGGGGTAGTGGCCGACGGAGTAAACGAACAGCTCGATGAGCTGCGTGCCATAGCATATCATGGCAAGGATTACCTAATGCAGCTGCAGCAGCGTGAGAGCGAGCGTACAGGTATTCCGAGCCTTAAAATCTCGTTCAATAATGTCTTCGGTTACTATATCGAAGTAAGAAATACCTACAAGGAGAATGTGCCGGCCGAGTGGATACGAAAGCAGACTCTTGTCAATGCCGAGCGCTACATAACGCAGGAACTGAAGGAGTATGAAGAGAAAATCCTCGGTGCCGAGGAGAAGATTCTCGCTCTCGAGACACAGATATTCAACAGCCTGGTGGTTGACCTTGCGTCATATATCCCATCGATACAGCTTGATGCGTCGCATCTTGCAAGGCTCGATGTACTGCTGTCGTTTGCCAACGTGTCGCGTGCCAACAAATATATACGTCCTGTGATAAGCGAGGATGATGTACTTGACATCAAGCAGGGGCGTCATCCGGTCATAGAGCGCCAGATGGCGGTAGGGGAGAACTATATTCCCAACGACCTCTATCTTGACAGCGAGAAGCAGCAGATTATCATAGTCACCGGTCCGAATATGGCGGGTAAGTCTGCTCTTCTGCGACAGACAGCGCTTATCACTCTACTTGCGCAGATAGGCTGTTTCGTGCCAGCCGACAGCGCTCATGTGGGTCTTGTCGACAAGATATTCACACGTGTCGGGGCAAGTGACAACATCTCGGCGGGTGAGTCTACCTTCATGGTCGAGATGACCGAGGCTGCAAATATCCTCAATAACCTTTCCGAAAAGAGCCTTGTTCTCTTCGATGAGCTTGGACGCGGAACATCCACATATGACGGTATGTCAATCGCATGGGCTATCGTGGAGCACATCCATGAGAGCGCAAAGGGTAGGGCACGCACTCTGTTCGCTACTCATTATCACGAGCTTAACGAGATGGAGAAGAGTTTCTCCCGCATAAAGAATTTCAATGTCTCAGTGCGCGAGATTGACGGCAAGGTCATCTTCCTGCGCAAGCTCATGCCGGGCGGCAGCGAGCACTCGTTCGGTATTCATGTGGCAAAGCTTGCAGGTATGCCCAAAAGCATCGTGAAACGCTCCGAGCAGATACTGCAGAAGCTTGAGGCAAGCAATTACCGTGGTGAGCTCAAAGGTGCTCCTACAGTGGAGATAGCCGACAGCCGCGAGGGTCTGCAGCTCAACTTTTTCCAGCTTGATGATCCTGTGCTATCGCAGGTGCGTGATGAGATTCTTGGTATTGATGTCAATAATCTCACTCCGCTCGAGGCGTTGAACAAGTTGAATGAAATAAAGAAAATCGTCAGAGGAAAATAACTAAAAAGCAAACTGCCGCGCAAGCCTTGCATTTTATCTTTTTATTCATTTCCCAATCAAGGGTCGTTATGGGAAAATAACTTTGAACAAATTGCAGTATAAGGGTGTTGAGAATTCAATTGAATACTTGACACCCTTATATTTATGGATGAAAAATTCTTGACAAATGAGGTCGGTGCTCCTGTTACCGACAACACCAATTCCCTTACTGCGGGGAAGCGTGGTCCGCTGCTGGTTGAGGATAACTGGCTGCTTGAGAAACTGGCACATTTCGACCGTGAAGTAATTCCCGAGAGACGTATGCATGCCAAGGGAAGCGGTGCGTTCGGAACATTTACCGTCACTCACGACATTACGCACTACACATGTGCATCGCTATTCTCGAAGATAGGTAAGACAACAGATGTGTTCGTGCGCTTCTCGACAGTTGCAGGCGAGCGCGGAGCCGCCGATGCCGAGCGTGATATCCGCGGCTTTGCAGTAAAATTCTACACCGATGAGGGTAACTGGGACCTTGTGGGCAACAATACTCCTGTCTTCTTCCTGCGTGACCCGTTGCAGTTCCCTGACCTTAACCATGCAATCAAGCGTGACCCTCAGACCAATCTGCGCTCGCCGCAGAGCAACTGGGATTTCTGGACAATGCTTCCCGAGGCTCTGCATCAGGTGACGATTGTAATGTCCGACAGGGGTATTCCTGCTTCGTACAGACATATGCATGGCTTCGGTTCTCACACCTTCAGTATGATAAATGCAAGCGGCAAACGTGTGTGGGTAAAGTTCCATTTCCGCACAGAACAGGGTATAAAGAACCTGAGCAATGCCGAGGCTGCAGCAATCATAGCCAAGGACCGCGAGAGTCATGGACGCGACCTTTTCAATGCCATAGCTGATGGCGATTTCCCGCGCTGGAAGTTGTATATCCAGGTTATGACCGAAGAGCAGGCAGCGACTTACCGCGAGAATCCTTTCGATGTCACCAAGGTGTGGAGTCATAAGGATTTCCCGCTTATAGAGGTCGGTGTATTGGAGCTTAACCGTAATCCGCAGAACTATTTCGCCGATGTGGAGCAGGCAGCCTTCAATCCTTCGCACATAGTTCCCGGTATAGGCCTCTCGCCCGACAAACTGTTACAGGGGCGTCTTTTTTCCTATGGCGATGCGCAGCGCTACCGTCTGGGAGTGAACCACGACCAGATTCCCGTCAATCGTGCCCATTGCGATGTTCATAGCTATCATCGTGACGGTTTGATGCGTGTTGACGGTAACAGTGGTGCTACAAAGGGATATTCTCCTAACAGCATAGGGGAGTGGGGTGTCACACAGGCGCAGTATGCCTATTCTCCGGTGGCGGGGGAATCAATGCGATACAATCCTTATGAAGAGCGCAACGATGATTGTTTCTATCAGCCCGGCAACCTCTACAGGCTTATGAGCAGGGATAAACGCACGCTGCTCATTGCCAATACTGCCGAGGATATGATGCCTGTCACGCTTAATATAAAATACCGCCACACGGCTCACTGTTATCTGGCCGATGAGGAGTACGGAACACTTTTGGCCGATGCCATGAAGCTTGATATGAACGAGGTAAAGAGGCTGGCGGCGTTGAGCGAGAAGGAGAGGCTTGAGGAAACAGTTAGCAGATAACAAAAAAGACTCCCGTCGGGAGTCTTTTTTGTCATTCGGTAGCTTTCCACCTGAAACTGCGGTAGATTAGATATCCGCCCGCAATGATAAGCGGAATACTGAGTATCTGTCCCATGTTTATGAGCATGCCGTTCTCAAAGTCCACCTGAACCTCCTTTATATACTCTATAAAGAAACGGAATGTAAAAATAGTGAACAGGGTAAATCCCGAGAAGAGTCCTGAACCGACTTTGTTGCGGAATTTCCTGTAGAGGAATATGATGACAATGAATATCACAAGGTATGCCATTGACTCGTACAGCTGCGCGGGGTGGCACGGTACCGTTATTCCTGTCTTTGCAAAGATGACACCCCATGGCGCATCGGTCGGCAGGCCTATGATTTCACTGTTCATGAAGTTGCCGAAACGTACCATTGCCGCGAAAATGGGTGCTGCAATGCCCAAGCAGTCAAGAACCCACATGAACGACAGCTTTGTCTTCCTTATGTAGAGCAACAGTCCTATTATAACACCTATTGTTCCTCCATGGCTTGCCAGTCCGGCATATCCTGTAAACTTCCAGGCACCATTGATTTCCTTGATGGGCAACAGCATCTCTATCGGGCGTGCAAGGTAATATTCCGGTTCGTAGAACAGGCAGTGTCCCAGGCGTGCTCCTATAAGTATACCGAAGAAACAATAGAAGAACAAGGGGTCGAAAAGCTCTTCCTTTACATTGGAGTCGTTGTAAATTTTCTTTACAACGAAGTATGCCGAAAGCAGTCCCACCAGCCAGCAGAGAGCGTAGTAACGTATCTCGAAACTGCCTATTGAGATTATGCTTTCTGACGGTGCCCAGACAATGGCATTGAAAATGGGATTCATGGCTTATACATTAAAGCGGAAATGTGTAATTATTTGTTTAATACCTTAGTTTCCAATAATTTACAAGTTTATATTTTTTTTATAAGTAACAAACTAGTAACAATTTGTTCTAAAAACCCCGCTAGCGCTGGAGTGGTAACAACGGGCGGCAAGGCCCATAAATCCAGGCTAACGGGTTTTTGTTGCGGCAAAGGTAATAAATTATTTTTTAATCTTCCACGTATTTAGTATAAGTTGAGGCGCAGAGCGTGTAAATATCCCAATAGGGTATAAGTTCGCTATAATTGGCCCGCAAGATCATAAGCCCGGCCGCCGTTGCTTTGAATTGCTTTTGTAACTCTTTACCTGGCGGGGCTGACGCAATTTGTATAGGGAATAAGTGGCCGCGTGTTTTTGCGCTAATTATTCCGTATTGGGTTGGGTTCTCTTTCTGCATTTCTTCCAGCTGGGCGGCCATTTCATTAAATGCAGCACCAAAAGAATAATTATTCATATTTCTTTACTTTACGTTTGTTGAGGTTATCAAAAAGGGGCTATAAGGCCCAAAGTTCCGCAATTTCAAAAAATTGCTTACGTTCGCGCGAGGGTGGGGGCGAGGTTTAACAGCATACCCCCCTTTTAAAAAACACCCCCCCCGGGTGGCTCAATGTTTTATGATTAAGGCGGCCGGGTGTGTGCTGCAAAATGATATAAAATATAATGTTTTTTGCCTTTCATTTGCGCTATTTCCTTTGATTTAAACTATATATTCGGTTTGTTTTGTTCTCCTTATGGCGTGCGTTAAATCCATTTGCATAACGGCCGGGGTTCTACCTAAATAGCCTATATGTTCCCCGGGATAATACACCCGCCGCCCTACATAATGCCAAAAGGGAGTATCTTTTAAATCCGTGCTTTGCATCAAACAGCCGCTTATATCCTTAATATCGGAATACGGGATAAAATAAGTATTTCCGTTCTTTTTGGTAATTGTTAGCCCACTTTCTCCGGCTATGAATGTGTTTTCAATGTCTGCGGCAAATTGTTTGTATGCACTTACTGGCGGCGTGGATATACAATAAACATCTTGCGTCTCATAGCCATTATAAACAACATCGTTAAAAATATAGACGCCGTTTTTCTTTTTCGCCTTGCATCTGATCGCATAGAAAAAATATTGATCCCAGCTAGGAATGCGCGCGCCGTGTTGTTGTTGGTAATTGTCATTTGCTTGCTTGTTTAAGTATGCAAATACACCTACGCCAACCTCTTTAATATTTCCGTGTTCGTCATATATAATGCGGTCGGATTCATATATAAGTTTATCTAAAAATTGTTGCTTTGTCATATTATTTCCTTTGATTTATATTAGTTTTTATTGTCAAATTGCTATTATCCGGGAGCGTTCCCCATTCCTCTAATAGGTCAAACATTCTTTTAATTTCCTCCGCTATTGCTGGCGGTGTCCGCGGCGTTTTCTTATACTTAGCGGCATAATCACAATAAACCTCTATAAGAGCGCACACAAGAGCGCAAGCGCCATTAAATCCGCACTTTTTAGCTAGTGCATTTATGGCGTTATAGTCCTTTTCACTTAGTGAAAGATTTAGCCTTTTTCGTGCGCTCATAGTCCTATATTATCAAAATCGTGCTTTCCTATTTCGGTGCGTGCGATATAAAAGAAAGTGCCTATTTGTGTCTTATATTCCGGGTGCTTTAGTAGGTTGTTATATTTGCTTTCCGTTTGGCTGTAATCATAGCCGCTATATAGTGCGCTAATCCTATGCGCATAGCTTCGCCCGCTTTCTCCAAACGTTGAGGCCAGCGCGGAAAGTAGGCGCACCCAATCCCCGTAACTTTCCGTAATATCCCATTTGTTGGCCTCACAAGCTGAAATAACGGCCTCAACCTTTGCGGCTGTTTCGCTGGCGTTCAGTTCGCGGCCCAGGGTTTCCCGTGTGGTGTGTTCCCGTTCCGGCAAGGTATAGGCCCAGGGCTTGGCGGCTGTGTTTATATACGGGCTTTCATCCCAGGAAATAAAACGCTTTCGGCTTATATCCTTGCACGCTTTATCAATCTCCAGCCCGGCGCGTTCAAAGTGATAGGCCAGGGCGCGGAAATATTCCCGGTGTTTGCTTGGATCTGCAATAGGAATTATTAAAACATACCCAGCCCCGCGGCAAGATTTGCCACAATATGCCACGTGCGGCACGGCTGAAATTATCTTCTTTAGATCCGTTCCGGCAAGGGCTGTATTTATTCCCTTTTCCGGCTTATAGTCAATATCTACACTAATAAAGCCGCTATGTTTTATAAGTCCAGCGCGGGAAACGTGGCTAAAAGTCCCGGAGGGTGTAAAGCAAGGCAAGGCGTCTTTTAGTGCTTGTTGTTTCGCCGGATCTTGTTCGGCCCTTAGTTCCTCAACCTTTTTCCGCCAGGTATCGGCCACAAGGGCACGGCCCAGGGAAATAGTTTCTATTTCGGTATCATCGCAATTTACGCAAGGTAAAAATGATACTTGCGCGTCAAAAATAGATTGATTCATAGAGGGTTATATATATGCGTTAAACGTGTGCAATATGTGCAATTGCACCTATCGCAAAAAGACGCTAAAGAGGTGCAAAGTATATTATAAATATGTGCAATTGATTTAGGGGGATAATTAAAGCGCTGTAAATTATTAAACCTCAACGAATTAACTATATAGGTGCAAAGGTGCAAAATAGGTGCAAAATAGGTGCAATTGCACCAATTGCGGCCCATAGGTGCAAATGTGCAGCGCGCTATATATATAGCGCTGCACCTATATTGCACCAAACCGCTAGAGCTTATTTTATATATTATCCTCATCGGTGTTAATTTCGTTAAAAGGCAAAGAGTAATAAACGCGTTTTCCTTTTACCTCTCTTTCAAGGGCGCGGGTATCCGTTGCGGCTTTTATTGCGTCTTGCGCTGTTCGCTTGCTCTTTCCGTAATAGTCCATATATGCCGCCGCGAGTTCCCCAGCTGTTAAGCGTTCTTCATCTTTGAAAAGAGGTGTAAAAGCTTTAGAAAGTGCGGCCCATTTTTCAAGCTCTGTATTTCCCTCAGCTGGTGGCATTATCTTGAAATCCTCCGAGAATGTGAAAGAAAAGGCCGGAACGGGTGCAAAACGGCTGAAAGGCTGTGTAACTTTTGCCGTGTTGGTGTCCTTGTTTACCTGGTATATTTCCGCGCTCTTTTGCTGCATAATAGCGCCCAGGTGTCCGCGTGCCTCATCATTATATTTGTTAGTATGAATTAGCCCCAGGATAGCCGCCCCGCGTTGTTCTGCGTGGCTTTCCAGCTGGCGCACTACATCGCGGCTTTTTTCCTCATCGTTGAAAGATTGGCAAAGATCTACAACGCCGTCAAGAAATACGAAATCCGCGGCGTTTTCCTCAATAGCTTGCAACGTTGCGGCCAGGGCGTCCGCTGGGCCTCCATATCCGCGCAAGGTTACTATTTTAACACGTTCCGGCATAACGTTGAGGCCAGCCATAGAAAGCACGGCGCGGGCCTTTTGGCGTAACGTGTTTTTATCTTGTTCCGTATCAATCCACAAAACGGCCAAATTTTCCCGGCTGGGTGTTATGCCTATAAATTCCCCCTTTAGAGCTGCGACAATTAGAGCAAGGCCCGCCGCACTCTTTCCCGCTTTTTTAGGCCCTTGCAATGTGTGCAAGTTAGCCCGGGCAATAAGTCCGTATTTGCCGCCCAGGGTAAAAAGAAAATCTATCGGCACATCTTCCCCCGCTACGTCTAGGTACGGCACAACGTGCCCGCCCTCCGCTGGTGTGTCTTGCTTAGGCCAATAGGTAAAATCTATTTTCTTGTTTTCTTTCATCATTTAAGGGGATTTGCTGCGCAATAACTAGTGGCACGGGCGGCCGCCTCTGCTTTGGTTGGTATCGGTTGCATCCTTTCGGCCCTCCATTGTTCCAGGGCCGCACGATCAAAGAGCACACGCCGCCCGCCGTATTTGAAAAATGGTATTTGCCGGGTGCTGGTTAGCTTATATAAATAGCTTTCTTTGAGGCCTAGAAATGCCGCCGCCTCTGCAAGGGATAAAAAGCCCGCCGCCATTTCTTCCGTTTGTGCTCTTTGGGTGTTCTTTTCTTCGTTCATATTTTGACGCTTTATAGGTTTATTGAGCGCAAAAGTATAACGTAAGTAAAAGTAAATCAAAAAGATAAACCCCCGCAAAAGTCCTTTGTTAACTTTTACGGGGGGGGGGATAGCTTTAAAATTATTAGGTCGGTTTTATTCTGCGTTTTCTACGCCGTTAAGATCTTTGAAATAGGCTAAAATAGCCCTTGCCTTTCCGTCATTCCTTGCAAATAGGCGGTTGAAAAAATCTTCTAATATATCATAGTTTTCTTCATCGTTATAAAGCCATTCAGTTACTAACTTTTTACGATCTGCGTAATTTTCTAGTGCCTGGATCTCTTCCAAATGCTTTTGATATTCGTTATTATTCATATTCGTTATTTATTTAGGGTTTCAAAAATACTCTTTATTTGTTCGCTGCCTTTGCAGCTGTCCCGCGATCCTCCGCGAAAATCCGATATATACGGATCTATAACGTTACGGGCTTTGCGCTGATCTATCCCAAAAGCTAAATAAAGCGCCTTTCTACGTATTGCATAGCCAAACGGGCCGGGTTGCATCGCATATATTGAAAACCTCCAGGCAAAAAAGGCAAATTGCGCGGCCGTTCCAAGCCAGGAAAGGCCCGTATTTGGGCGTTTTGGCTTAGGTGTAGATACTTGCCCCAAGTGATAAATAAAAGCCTCTAGCGGGCCGGAAATAAGCCCCGCACGTGTTAAGCTTTCATATAGTGCGGCCGCATCCTCAACGTTTAGGCGTTCAGCTTGTGGAATTGTGGCAATTTTTCCCCTTTTTATTGTGTCCAGCTCAACCGCCAGGCGTTGAGGTATCGTATAACGTTTAAGGGCTGAAATTTCCCCGCTTGTTATACTTAGCCCCTCAAAATCCAGGGCGCGGCATATCTCACAAAATAAAAGATCCAGGGCGGAAATAACGGCCTCAACCTCAACGCGGGTGTTTTCCGCCTCAGCTTGTGCGGCTTTCTCTGCCTCAATGTTTGCCAGCTGTGCGCCCTTGTTTGGTTTTGGTGTTCCTGGAATATCCGCGAAATCTTGCCAGGCTTTGCGCTTTTCTCCCATTTCCTCCGCTATGCGTTCAAGATCCGCCGCCAGCTGTGCCCGGCGTTCCAGGATCGCGGAAAGTTCCCGGCCAATTTCGGCCCGGTTTGCTGCTGGATCGTGGCGCACATATTCCGCAAAGTTTCCGGCAAGATCTGCCGGGCTTGCGTTCATATATTCTAAACGTTCGTGTAGTTTCATAAGGCCCGGCGCTTTAATCTAGTATTCCGTTAAGAAGATTTACGGCGGCTTGTTTCTTTTGGTCTATGATTGCCGCATAAATTTGTGTAGTCTGCACGTTTGTATGTCCTAAAAGCTTTGAAATACTATATAAGTCCGCGCCCTGGGTTAGTGCTAACGTTGCGAATGTGTGGCGGGCACAATGAAATGAAATCTTTTTAGTAAGCCCCGCACGTTTTACCCAGGTTCTTATATCGCATTGGGTTGTAACTCTTTTAGGTAGAGTAAAAACAAGATCTTGCGGCCCTTTGTTTCCCCGTTCCGGCATAAAGCGGCGGGCCTCAGCGCTCAAAGGTAAATATATAATTTGGCGGGTTTTCTGCATCCTGGTTTCAATTTGCCACGTGTCCCCGTCCAGGTGTACGGCGTCCCAGGTTAAGCCCTCAATATCGGAAAGGCGCAAGCCGCAAAAGCAAGAGAAAAGAAAAGCGGCCTTTACTTGTTCGTTAGGGCATTTTGCAGCCGCAAGGGTTCTTAATTCCTCAGCTGTTAGATAGTCCCTTTCTGACGGCTGGGCTTGTGGCTTTTCGTTATCCTCAACAAGTGCCGCCGGATTTACTGAAATAAGGCCCTTTTTATATGCCTCATTCAATGCCGCCTCAAAGTTGCTGTAATAAAGCGCGCTTGTGTTTTTGGAAAGAGTGCCAGCGCCCCAACGCTGCGGCGCGTCTTTAAGGTAAGCGGCAAAACCCGCGCAAAAATCCTTATCAATAGCGGCCAGGGTTACGGCGCGCCCTTTATATTCGCTTTCAATGTAGCGGCGCAAATGTGCGGCCGCGGTCTTTATTCCCTCCGCGGTGTTGCTGGTTTTGCGTCCGGCGTCCTTTGCGGCTTTTTCGGCTCTATCCTGGCGCTGCTGCATCCAATCCAATATAAGCACATAGCCGCCCTTGCGGTTTTTTATTCCGGCCTCCCCGTTTACGATCTCTTTAATCCTTTGGGCCTTGATCGCGTTCGCCGCGTCCATTGTTACGGCGTTTGCGTTCTTATCTTCTGCGGATTTTTCCGGGATAATATAGAGCTTTAAAAATTCATAGGATCGCACCCCGTCCCGGTATATGTCAAGATAAATTGACTTGCTGCCTTTCGCCAGCTCTTTAAAACGAATTGTTACGGGTTCTTTAGCCCGTATCTGCTTTTTAGGCCTTGCCATATCGTTAAATTTTATTGTTGTTACCGGGTACAAATATAGGCATTTTTTCAATGCGAGTAACAAACGAGTAACAAAAAACGCGAAAAGTAACGTAAATTTTGGCAAGGTGTGGAAAGTAAAGTAAAAAAGAAAAGCGGCCTAAAAGCCGCTATATCAATGATTTATTTTTACTTTATTTTACTTACTTTTCTATCTTATACGTTAAAGAGGAAGTGCATGATGTCACCGTCCTGAACAACATATTCCTTGCCTTCTACACCCATCTTTCCGGCCTCTTTAACGGCTGCCTCCGAGCCATAGGCAATGTAGTCATCGTATTTTATAACCTCGGCGCGGATGAAACCTTTCTCAAAGTCAGTGTGTATTACTCCGGCGCACTGCGGTGCCTTCCAGCCCTTGCGGAATGTCCATGCCTTAACTTCCATTTCGCCGGCTGTGATGAATGTCTGAAGGTTCAGCAGGGTGTATATTGCCTTGATAAGGCGGTCGCAACCCGACTCCTTCAGTCCCATGTCCTCAAGGAACATCTGCTTCTCTTCATAACTTTCGAGTTCGGCAATGTCGGCTTCGGTCTGTGCCGATATAATCAGCAACTGTGCATTCTCGTCCTTGATTGCTTCGCGCACAGCCTCTACATACTTGTTGCCGCTTGCAGCCGATGTATCATCTACGTTGCATACATAGAGTACAGGCTTCGATGTGAGCAGAAAAAGGTTCTTTGCAACCTGTTGCTCATCCTCGGTCTCAAAAACCACTGTACGGGCCGATTTTCCCGCTTCCAGGGCCTCTTTGTACTGCATGAGTACATCGTATTCCAACTTGGCCTGCTTGTCGCCGCCCACGCGTGCCTGTTTCTCGACACGCTTTATGCGGTTCTCTATTGTCTCAAGGTCCTTGAACTGCAACTCAAGGTCAATGATTTCCTTGTCGCGTACAGGGTTCACAGAGCCGTCAACATGTACAATGTTGTCATTGTCGAAACAGCGCAGAACGTGTATGATTGCATCGGTCTCGCGTATGTTTCCGAGGAACTGGTTGCCGAGACCCTCGCCCTTGCTCGCACCCTTTACAAGGCCTGCGATGTCAACGATGTCGCATGTTGCTGGAACAATGCGTCCCGGGTGTACCAGTTCGGCGAGCTTGTTCAGTCGCTCATCGGGTACGGTAATCTGTCCCAGCTGCGCGTCGATGGTGCAGAAAGGGAAGTTTGCTGCCTGTGCCTTTGCACTTGACAGACAGTTGAAAAGTGTCGATTTTCCTACGTTGGGCAAGCCAACGATACCTGCTTTCAAAGCCATAGATATTTATTTTTATATTAGTCTTACTTATAATTTGACCGCGAAGATAGTGAATAATTTCGGTACTGCGAAATATGGCAAGGCTTTGTGTTCTCTCAGCTCATTCCCTATTGATGCCTAAAATTCTTGAAATTCTGGGGAAATGATGTCTGGCAACCGTGTCAATAACGGCCGCAAGCGCAACTATTGCCAAAATTGTGGTGATGTATATTGCAAGCAATGCAGCAGGGTTGCCATTGTGAGGAACATGGTAATAGAGTGTTTTTATTATGGGTCCTACAACTATGCCATGCAAGGCGTACAGGACGAAGCATAACCTTGTGAGCCTTGGGGTAGGGGAGAGTTTGTTTTTCCTGAAAAGCACAGATACTATGTAGAAAGTAGCGGTTATCTTTATTATGGCGGTTGCCATGTATGCAGCGTTGATATATGCAGAGCCTTCACTGATATTGTCAAGTGCAAACTGGGAAGGGATGTATAATATTGACGTGACTATCCCTATGTAGTCAGGTATTCTTGAGATATCAATATTATGGATGGCCAGATATACTCCAATAGAGAAGAATACAATTGATGTGTTGCTGAACCCTGGCGCCGGTATTGCTATGTCCATTGCGTTCATCAGTATCACGAAAGCAAGGAAGAGAATTCCGGTTGTCTTTTTTCTGAGGAATATGTAAAACAGTGGCGATGCAAGTGAAACAACCATAAGGTCGCGTACATACCATAGCGGGCCGTCGGCCGGGTCTCCGCCTATGCGTGGCAAAAAACTCCAGTAGCCGCTAAGATAGTCTGAAACCGTATAGCTTTCACCCTCTATAATGCTGAATCTTACAAATAGTATTACTATGGCAATGGTATTCCATGCCAGATAGGGAACCAGCAAGGAATGTACCCTGCGCTTATATTTGTATATGAAGAATGACTTGTCACGCGGTGCCTGTGACCTGAAGAACAGATATCCTGAAATAACGAAAAGTGCAGGGACTATTGCTGGCAGTGCTACTAGGTAGAGGTCGTTGAATATGAATATGAGCCAACTTGGCCATTCCGGGAATGTCCCTTCCCAGGAGGCGATAAGGGCATACAGGTTGCAGTGTGTCAGTAGGACTCCCATAATCAATGGGAACCGCAACCAGGAAATTACATCGGTCAGTCCAACGCCGTATGGTTGTTTCATATTCCTTTCAATTCAATATATGCGATATCAGTGGGGCAGTCTATGGATAAAGTTGCTTTATCAATGTGCCTCAAGCCAATTGTTTCCCCAACCATGCTCGGCAATGAGCGGTACGCTCATTGTAAAGGCATTCTGCATCTCCTCAAGGACCAATGCCTGCATCCTCTCTTTCTCCTGTGGAACGACATTGAAGTTCAATTCATCGTGTACCTGCAGAATCATTGTCGAGCGCATGCCTTCTGCTTTCATGCGGCGGTAGATATTTACCATTGCTACCTTGATGATGTCAGCTGCGCTTCCCTGGATGGGGGCATTCACTGCATTCCGTTCGGCATATCCGCGCACCACGGCATTGTGCGAGTTTATGTCGGGCAGGTAGCGCTTGCGGTGGAATATGGTCTCAACGTATCCTTTTTCCTTTGCCTCTTGTTTACATTTTTCAATGTATTGCTGCACCCCGCTGTAGGTTGCAAAATAGTTCTCTATGAGCTCTTTTGCCTCGCGGCGGTCTACGTTCATCCTCTCGGCAAGCCCGAACACAGATATACCGTATATTATGCCGAAATTGGCTACCTTTGCTTTGCGACGCTCATCCTTTGTTACCTCTTCAATAGGTTTCTTGTAAACCTTTGCGGCTGTGGCTGCATGAATGTCGTACCCGCTGCGGAAGTCCTCAATCATGTTCTTATCCCCGCTCAGATGTGCCATAATGCGCAATTCTATCTGTGAATAGTCGGCCGAGAGGAACAGGCATCCCTCATCGGGAACGAATGCCTTGCGCACCTCCTTGCCGTCCTCATCGCGTATGGGAATGTTCTGCAGGTTGGGGTTGCTTGAACTCAGGCGGCCTGTAGCGGTCACTGTCTGATTATACGATGTATGTATCTTCCCTGTTCTTGGGTTGACCAGTTCGGGCAGTGCATCGACATATGTGCTGAGCAGCTTCTTCAGTCCGCGGTATTGTAAAATATTTTTAACGATAGGGTGGCGGTTCTGCAACTGTGCGAGAACATCCTCTGATGTCACATATTGTCCTGTCTTTGTCTTCTTGGGCTTGTCGACAATCTTCAGTTTCCCGAACAGAATCTCACCCACCTGCTTCGGTGATGCTATGTTGAATGACTCCCCGGCAAGTGAATATATTTGTCCTTCAATCTCTGCAAGGCGTTTTGTGAATAGGGTAGAGGTCTCTTTCAGCGATGCGGTGTCTATGCGTGCACCGTTGCGCTCCATGTAGGCAAGTACAGGCACAAGCGGCATCTCAATGTTGTAGAAGAGTTCTTCTATTTTCTCTTTTTTGAGCTCCTGTTGCAGGATATTCTTCAGCTTGAGTGTGACATCGGCATCTTCGCAAGCGTAGTCGCATACAAGGGTGGGGGGGACGTCACGCATGTTCTTCTGTCCACGTCCTTTCTCGCCTATGAGTTCTTCAATCTTTATAGTTTCGTAATTGAGGTAAATTTCGGCAAGGTAGTCCATTCCGTGATAAAGCTCGGGTTGCAGAACATAATGAGCAATCATGGTGTCGAAAAGAGGACCTCTTACCTCAATGCCGTAATTGGCTAACACTGTGATGTCATATTTCATGTTCTGTCCCACCTTTTCGCTCTCTTCATTTTCGAAGAGTTCTCTTAAAATCTGAAGTCTCCTTTCGGTTGCCTCTCTTTCGGCAGGCATGGGTATATAGAACGCTTCGTTCTCCTTTACCGAGAGGCTGATTCCCACCAATTCGGCATCAAGAGCGTTTGTGCTTGTGGTTTCTGTGTCAAAGCACACAGATTTGCAATTTTTTAAAGCAAAGACTAAAGAGGTAATATCTTCCTCTGTATCAATGAGTTTGTAGGTGTGATTGACCTCTTTTAACGTCAAATGGCTCGATTTTTTTTCTTCGCCCGCATCTTCGGTCGGAAAAAAATCAAAGAGAGAGCCTTGAAGAGCCGTACTTTTCGGCTCTTTCTTCTCCTCCCGGGTCTGCATTGCGGTTTCCTCTTCGGCCGCATCAAAAAGTGACGGAGCGAGGTTTGTCTTTTTTACTCTCTCCTTTAGGGCGCGCAGTTCGTAGAAGTCGAGCAGTCGGGTAAGTTCTTCCTCGTTGGGCGCTTCTCTCTTCAAGGCTTCCATGTCAAGTTCGATGGGAACATCGGTCTTAATGGTAGCAAGGAATTTGCTGAAAATAATTTTCTCCCTGTTCTCCTCGACTTTTGTCTTGAGCGCTCCTTTCAGTTCGCCGGTGTTCTCGAGCAGATTCTCGATGCTGCCGAACTGGGCTATGAGTTTCTGTGCCGTCTTCTCTCCGACGCCGGGGCATCCGGGTATGTTGTCGCTGGAGTCGCCCATGAGTCCAAGAAGGTCTATTACCTGCAGTGTCGATTGTATGCCGAATTTCTCTTTTACCCTTTCAACACCCATAATCTCGAACTCCTTGTCGCCGTACTTGGGACGGTATATGAAAGTTGTCTCCGAAACCAGTTGTCCGTAGTCTTTATCCGGGGTCATCATATATGTAATAATTCCCCTTTTCTCCGCGGTTTTTGCCAATGTCCCTATGACGTCATCAGCCTCATACCCCGGAACCTCGAAAATGGGGATATTATAGGCCTTTATGAACTCTTTTATGACAGGTACCGATTCCCTGATTACCTCGGGTGTCTCTTCGCGCTGTGCCTTGTACTGCTCATAGGCCTCGTGTCTGAAGGTGGGGCCTTTAGGGTCGAAGGCGATTCCGATGTGTGTGGGATTCTCCTTCTTGAGCACATCCTCAAGGGTGTTGATGAAACCGAGTATTGCCGACGTGTTGAACCCTTTTGAGTTTATTCTCGGGTTCTTGATGAAGGCATAATATGCACGGTATATGAGCGCGTAAGCGTCTAATAAAAACAGTTTCTCCATTTTACAATTCATAAGTGAACGTAAAAATACATATTTTTTGCTTTCAAACATATTCTTTTTTATTACTTTTGTATAATATTCAGGGAATAGTGGCCGTTGGCCTGTTATTTCTACAGTATGTTTATTTTTCAACTTTCTTGATATGCTGAATACTATAACGAGACCAATAGAGAAGGAGATGGCGATGTTCAACAGCTATTTCGAATCTCAGTTTAAAAGCGACTTGCCGTTGCTTGACTCGGCTTTGAGGTATGTCAACGAGGGTACAGGCAAGAAGATGCGTCCGATATTGCTGCTTCTTGTAGCCAAGTATCTTGGCAATTTAAATATCAAGATGCTGGCATCGGCGTCGGCAATGGAAATGTTGCATACGGCGAGCCTTCTCCATGATGATGTAATAGATGAGAGTGACAAACGCAGGGGGCGCCCGTCGGTAAATGTTGCCTACAACAACAGCATAGCGGTTCTTGTCGGTGACTATATTCTGTCGCAGTCGCTCAATAATGCGGCCACTACACGTGACTACAGGATAGTGGAGGAACTTTCAATCCTCGGCAAGGCTCTTACACGCGGCGAGCTCATGCAGCTCGACTTGCAGCGCAACGGCTCATACAGCGAGGAGAACTATATCAGCGTGATAAAGTACAAGACCGCCTCATTGTTTGTATGCTGTTGTGCATGTGCAGTATATTCGGCCGATGCCGATACGGAGATGCTCGAAAGGTTCAAGAAATTCGGTGAAAACATCGGAATATGCTTCCAGATTAAGGATGACCTGTTCGATTATTATTCCAACGATGTAGGCAAGCCTACAGGCAGTGACATGCGTGAGGGAAAGATTACACTCCCGGCCTTGTATGTATTGGAGAACAGCAACAACCCTATTTTGGAGCCTATCCGTGCGAAGCTCACGGCATCGCAGTTCCTCGATGAGAACGAGATAGGGCAGCTGATAAGGATTTCAATAGAGGAGGGTGGCATCAGGTATGCCGAGAATATGATTGAACGCTATCGCTCCGAGGCTCTCGCACTGCTTCCCGATGATATTTCCGATGAGTTGAGAGAGGCTCTGACGGCGTATATCGATTATGTCATCAAGCGCGACAAATAATTGACGTTACATATACATATAAAGGCGGCCATGGCCGCCTTTATATGTATATTATTATGCTTGTCTATCAGAAGAATTTTGTCTCCTCGCCGACAATTTCGCTGAGGCAGAGGTTTGCCAGACGGCTTGTTCCGAGGCGGAAAAGCTCATTGGTCAGCCATTCCTCTCCTAACAGCTCTTTTACTATCGTGTAGTACACGAGTGCATCGTGGACGGTGTTAATGCCTCCGGCGGGCTTAAAACCGATTTTACGGCCTGTTTTCTGATAGTAATCCTTGATGGTGCTGCACATTACATAGGCGGCTTCTGGTGTCGCAGCCGGCGATTCCTTGCCGGTTGAGGTCTTTATGAAGTCTGCACCTGAATATATCGATAGAATCGATGCTTTCCTGATATTCTCGGCGCTCTTCAGGGCTCCTGTTTCCAGGATGACCTTCAGGTGTTTCTCGCCGCATACGCTCTTGAGCTCCTGTATCTCATCACACACTCCTTCGTAGTCGCCGCTGAGGAACTTGCCTACGCTCAGTACGATGTCAATCTCTGTAGCGCCGTCGTGTATTGCCATGGCTGTCTCGGCAACCTTAATCTCCTGGAATGTCTGCGAAGAGGGGAATCCGCCCGATACGCATGCGATGCCTATATTCTCAACCTGCAGTGTCTCGTTGACAATCTTTGCGAAGTTAGGATATACGCATATTGCCGCGACATTCTTCAGGTCGGGGTAGGTGTCATCGAACTCGTTTACCTTCTCTGTAAATGCCATTACGCTCTCCTCGCTGTCGGTGCATTTGAGGGTAGTGAGGTCTATGCAGTTGAAAAGGAACTTCTTTACCTCAAGGGTGTTGTTCTTTTCAACCTTCTCCTCTATCAGTCGCTTTACATTGGCTGCAACCTCTTCATCGCTCATTGTATTGCCATATTCGGCAATGACAAAATCATATTTGCTTTCCATGTCGGCGTTATGGTGGTGTTCACCATGGCCGCAGTTACAATTCTCGCTCATTGTCATATAAGTTTTTTGTTGTTAATATGTCTCTCCTTGTCTCTCTTGGTCTTTTTATCGAGGTTCTTTTCAAGTGCCTCGGTAAGGTCTACGCCTGTCTGGTTGGCTATGCATATCAGTACCCATAGCACGTCGGCAAGCTCATCGCCGAGTTCTCTCTTCTCGCCTTCCTTGAACGATTGCTCTCCGTAGGTGCGTGCCATGATGCGCGCGACCTCACCCACCTCCTCGGTAAGGATTGCCATGTTGGTCATCTCGTTGAAGTATCGCACTCCATACTCCTTTATCCACCTGTCGACGCGCTCTTGTGCTTCCTTTATGGTCATGTCACTCTCTGTTCTTTGAGTCAATGAATATCGTTACCGGGCCGTCGTTGAGCAAATCGACCTTCATGTCTGCACCAAAAACACCCCTTTTGATCGGTTTGTTCATGGCAATCTCCATTTCGTTGCAGAACTGCTCGTAGAGCGGTACCGAAATGTCGGGCTTTGCAGCCTTGATGTATGACGGACGGTTGCCTTTTTTTGTGGACGCCATAAGGGTAAACTGGCTCACTGCGAGCACTTCGCCACCAGTCTCCTGCACCGAAAGGTTCATCACTCCGTTTTCATCGTCAAAAAGGCGTATATTTGATATTTTCTTTGTGAGCCACTCGATATCCTCTTTGCCGTCATCGTCGCATATGCCGACAAATACCAGCAGTCCTTTTCCAATCTCCGATACAAGCTCTCCGTCGACTGTTACCGATGCTCTCTTAACTCTCTGTATAAGTACTCTCATAACGAACTTTGTATTGCGCAAAGATAGCTAAAGGTTTCCATTTTTGAGTGCATCGAGCACTAATTTTGCCTTTGACTCTCCTATTACTGCCGCTACATCCTCAATGGTTGCCTGCCTTATGCGTTTTATGCTCTTGAAGTGTTGCAGGAGCGCCTGCTTGCTCTTCTCGCCTATTCCCTTTATGCTGTCGAGCTGTGAGGCTGTCTGTCGCTTGCTGCGCTTGTCGCGGTGGAATGTGATGGCAAAGCGGTGTACTTCATCCTGAATCTGCGTCATAAGGCGGAATAGGGGAGTGTTCTGCTTTAGTCCAATTACCTCGTTCTCCTTGCCTACAAGCAACTCCGATGTGCGGTGGCGTCCGTCCTTTACCAACCCTGCAATGGGTATGCACAGCCCCAGTTCATCCTCTATCACAGAGCGCATGGCCTCCATCTGTCCTTTGCCGCCGTCAGCGATGATAAGGTTAGGCAGTTCTCCCTGCTCCTCAATAATGCGGCTGTATCGGCGCATTACGACCTCGCGCATCGATGCATAGTCATCGGGACCGCTTACGCTTCTTATGTTATATTTCCTGTAATCCTTCTTGCTTGGCTTCAGATTGCGGAATACCACACATGCAGCTACTGCATCGCTTCCCTGAATGTTTGAATTATCAAAACACTCAATAATCATCGGCATTTTTTCAAGATGCAAGGCCTCTTGAATCTCCTTCATCATGCGCGTTGCTTTCTGCTCGGGATTAAGCTTTTCCTCCTGCTTCAGGCGGTCAACCTTGTACTGTTTTACATTGAGCCTCGAGAGCGCCAGCAGACGTGCCTTCTCCCCTTTTTGAGGGACGGTTATAGTGACTCCTTCAATGGGCGATTCAATGGGGAAGGGTAGTATCATCTCCTTTGCGTTGCTGCCGAATCTGTTTCTCAATTCGATTATGCCCATTGAAATCAATTCTTCATCGGTTTCATCGAGCCTTTTCTGATATTCAATAGTGAATGCCTGGTTTATGCAACCGTTTGTGATGTGCAGGAAATTTATGAATGCACTCTTTTCATCGCTCTCTATTGAGAATACATCGATGTTTGTCATTGACTGGCTGACTACCTCGCTGCGAGTCCTGAAATTCTCGATAAGTTCGTATCTTTTTTTGATGTTCTGTGCCTCCTCGAATTCAAGTGCAACTGCTTTTTCCTTCATTTCGACGAGCAGTTTCTCTTGCAGAACCTTTATATCGCCTTTCAGAATTGATGTGACTTCGCTTATATATGTGAGGTAATCATCGCGTGAAATCTTTGCGATGCAGGGTGCACAGCATTTCTTTATCTGATATTCAAGACATGCACTGTATTTGCCGTCCCTTACGCCCTCGGGTGTTATGTTCAGGTTGCATGTACGCAGAGGGTACAGCTCCTTTATCAGTTCCAGCAGTGCGTGAAGTGCGCCGGCGTTTGTGTAGGGGCCGAAGTAACGTCCGGCTCCTTTTACCGTTTTGCGGGTCTTGAAAATTTTAGGGAAATAGTCGTTCGTTATGCAGATTGAAGGATATGTCTTGTCATCTTTCAACAGAACATTGTAGCGAGGCTTATGCTGCTTTATGAGGTTGTTCTCAAGAAGCAGGGCATCAGCCTCGCTATTCACTATGACATAGCGTATGTCGGCAATCTTTGCGACAAGCAGCTTTGTCTTTAATGTCTGTTGTTCTTTATTGAAGTAAGATGAGACGCGACGCTTGAGGTTCTTTGCTTTCCCCACATAGATTATCGTGCCGCTCTCGTTAAGATACTGATAGCAGCCCGGGGAGTCGGGTAGGTTGTTTACAATCCCTTTCAGATACTCCTCTCTTTCGCTTCTCTTCTCCTTGCTCATTATTTGCCTTCAAGTGTCAAAAGGCACTCGATTTCTGCCTCGGCGGGGAAGGTCTCGCGCCCTTTCAGTCCCTCGAGTTCTATAATGAAATTTATCATCACCTTCTTCGGGTTCAGTTTCTTTACAAGATGGTATGCGGCAAGCATCGTTCCTCCTGTTGCCAGTAGGTCATCGTGTATGAGAACAACATCGTTCTCATCGATTGCATCCTTGTGAATCTCTATTGTGTCGCGCCCGTACTCCTTGCCGTATGTCTCGCTTATTGTTTCGGCAGGCAACTTGCCCGGCTTGCGAATGGGTACAAAACCTGCGCCCAACTTAACGGCGAGTGATGACGCCATCACAAAACCGCGTGACTCAATGCCCACAATCTTTGTAATACCTTTGTCTTTGTAAAGTTCATATAGCGCATTGTCCATTTCGCGCAGGCAATCCGGGTTCTTGAATAGTGATGTTACATCCTTGAACTGGATTCCCGGGATGGGGAAGTCGGGGATGTTCCTCAGGTTCTTAAGCAAAAGTTCTTTGTCCATGACTCTGTTGTTTATTGTTTAATTTTAGTGTTTAATGTTTAACGTTTAAGGGCTACTAAGGGTTACTAAGGGGGCTAATGGTTGCCAAACTTTTGGTTTCCGGTTTTAACCCCGCAGTGGTTGTTGTTTTAAGGCGTTGTTCCACGTGGAACATTTGTTTATTTCCGCACGAGTACAAGCAGCACATTTATATCGCTTGGCGACACGCCCGGTATGCGGCTTGCTTGCGCAAGCGTCTCGGGGTCTATGGCTGTCAGTTTCTGTCGGGCCTCGGTAGAGAGTGACTCGATGCTGCTGTAGTCGAACTTGCCCTTGATGCGTATGTTCTCCAAGCGAATCATCCTCTCGGCAAGTTCACGCTCGCGCTGTATGTAGCCTCGGTATTTTATCTCAATCTCGGTTGCCTCTACAATCTCCTCTCGGTCACGTCCTATTTTCTCAAGTTCCCGGCCGAGTGCATTTATGTAGTTCGCTATCGATTCTATTGTTACCTGTGGACGCTCGATTATTGATGCGAGCTTGCATCCGCGAACAAGTGGGGTAGTGCCCAACTCCTCGAGGCCTTTATTGATTAGGTCGGCCTTTACCGAGAAGTTTTCAATGAAATCTGTCAGCTTGGCAATCTTCTGCTTTTTGATTTGCAGTCTCTCGTAACGCTCCTCGGTCACGAGCCCGATTCCGTATGCCTTTTCGGTAAGGCGCATGTCGGCGTTGTCCGAGCGGAGCAATATCCTGTATTCTGCTCTTGATGTGAACATGCGGTAAGGCTCATCCACTCCTTTTGTTACAAGGTCATCGATGAGCACTCCTATGTATGCCTCATCGCGGCGGAGAGTGAAAGGCTCTTTGCCGTCAATCTTGAGGGCTGCGTTTATTCCTGCAATGATGCCCTGGCCGGCAGCCTCTTCGTATCCCGTCGTTCCGTTTACCTGGCCGGCGAAGTATAGCCCTCCGATTATCTTTGATTCGAGGGTGTGCTTCAACTGTGTCGGGTCGAAATAGTCATATTCTATCGCGTAGCCGGGGCGGTAGGCAACGGCGTTCTCAAGCGCGGGGATTTTCCTCAGCGCGGTCAGCTGCGCCTCCATTGGGAGCGATGATGAGAAACCGTTCACATAAATTTCCTGTGTCGTCTCGCCCTCGGGCTCAAGGAACAGGAGATGTCTGTCGCGCTCGGCAAAGGTTACAATCTTTGTTTCAATGCTCGGGCAATAGCGTGGCCCTATGCTCTGGATTTGTCCGTTGTAGAGTGGAGAGTCGGCAAGGCTGTCATGCAGGATTCTGTGAACCTCGGGGTTCGTGTAGCACCCCCAGCAGGGTAACTGTTTCAGGCAGCGTTGTGTGTCGCTGTACGAGAAACGGTGGAAATCATTGTCGCCCTCCTGAACCTCGGTCAGTTCCAGATTTATCGAGCGCCTGTCAAGACGCACCGGTGTTCCAGTCTTCATGCGTCCGGCTGTTATGCCGTGTGCCGTTATTGATTCGGTCAATCCTTTTGCGGCGGGCTCGGCTACGCGGCCGCCCTCAATCTGTACCTTGCCTATGTGCATCAGTCCGTTGAGGAATGTGCCCGCTGTGATTATTGTGCATGCGGCGCGGAACTCCGCACCCATCTGTGTCCTCACTCCAACGGCTTTGCCGTCTTCGACGATAAGTTCGGTGGCGATGTCCTGCCACATATCAAGGTTCGGGGTGTTTTCAAGGATTTCTCGCCAATATTGGCTAAATTTCATCCTGTCGCATTGTGCACGTGGGCTCCACATTGCAGGGCCTTTTGAGCGGTTGAGCATTCGGAACTGTATGGATGCGCGGTCAGTAACAATGGCCGTATATCCTCCAAGTGCGTCAATTTCACGCACAATCTGTCCTTTCGCTATGCCTCCTATTGCGGGGTTGCAGCTCATCTGTGCAATCTTGTTCATGTCAATAGTCATCAGGCATGTGCGCTTGCCTATGTTCGCCGCAGCCGCCGCAGCCTCGCATCCTGCGTGCCCGGCACCAATAACCAATATGTCGTAATTGAAAACCACTTCTCTTCTTTTGTCCTTTATCGGGCGGCATGCCGCCATATTACCAACCAACAAAAATAATACAACTTTGCGTCAATCACAAAATTTGAAAAAATTATTTGGTGTGATGTTATAATAAGGAGGATGACCCAAAATAGAATGGGTCATCCTCCTTATGCTTGATTCTAAATCTGAAATTAACGTGAGTTCGATATAAGTGTTGTCTAAAGCATTTTTGTCATGCTGAACATAGTGAAGCATCTCTATAGAATGGGTGCAGAGATCCTTCCGCCGCTTCGCTTTGTCAGGATGACAGTTACGCGATTTGGTTGAGTTTATATTGAATTCACGTTAAATTACTTGTTTGTCATGATTGAAAGAATCATCTTGTCGGTCTGCTGCATGCCTTGAGAACCGATAGATGTCAGGTTTCTTATGGACTTGTCCACGTCGTCATCGACAATGCCCTCGAGTGATGTCACGCAATGGTGCTCCATTGCCATGACAGATGAGAACATTGCGGTGGATACCGCACTCGCAAGCTTGAGAGCGCAGCTTGGCTTGGCACCGTCACAGATGACACCTGTAAGGTTGGCAACCATGTTCTTTACAGCCATTGCAACCTCATCATATCCGCCGCCCATCAGGTATGTTATACCGCAACTGGAACCTGTTGAAGCAACAACGCATCCGCACAGCGCCGACAGACGGCCAAGGCTCTGCTTGATGTATATAACGGTGAGGTGGCTCAGCACCAGGGCGCGTATAAGGCTCTCCTCTGACGCTTTTGTCTCCTCGGCATATACGACAACTGGGAGTGTAGATGCTATGCCCTGGTTACCGCTGCCCGAGTTGCTCATGACCGGCATCTGCGCACCGCCCATGCGTGCGTCACATGCAGCCGAGGTGTAAGAGACCATTCTTGTGAATACGGTGTCACCAAACACCTTGTTGCGTGCATTTCCGCTTATTGTACGGCCCAGGCAGTGTCCCCACTTGCCTTTGAGCGATTCCTCGGCAACATTCTTGTTCAACCGGCGTGCCTCGAGGATAAAGGATAGCTCCTCTACGGGAGACTCCGTCGCGAATTCCCATACCTTGCGCATCGACAGCTCTACATCTGCTGCATTTTTACTGACAGCGTCTTTCGCTCTGTTGTTGTCCAGAAGCACCTCATCGTTACGCTGCAGGAATACGAAGTTCGTATGGCTGCCCGATATTACGGCAACAGCCCTGTCGGTGTCTGTTGCCGCCTCGACCTCAATGTGCAGCACGTCGCATGCGCCCTCTTTGAGGGATACGTTTATGCGCTTCTCCTCAATCATGCGCCTGCCTTGTTCCACAGCCTGCGGTGTGGTATCTTTCAGTACCTCCAGGCTATATTCACTGCGTCCTACCAATGCACCAAGAGCTATGGCAATGGGCAAGCCTACCATTCCTGTGCCCGGGATTCCTACTCCCATAGCGTTCTTCAGCACGTTAGGGCTGAGTCTTACTTCAATGCGCTGTGGCACGCAACCCAGAATCTCCACAGCCTTGGCCGTACACAGCGACACGGCAACAGGCTCGGTACATCCCATTGCGGGTACAACCTCTCGTTTCAGTAATCCTATAATCTCGTTTCGTGTTTCTATCGGAAGCATAACTGTTTTCTGTTTATGTCGACTTCAAAGGTACTCTTTTTTTATAAAAATGTGGGTGTATCAAAAAATTTTTTGATACACCCACTATAGGTTTGTTGAAAAGCCTGTGTATTTACAGACCTCTGTGTAATACTTATCCTATCAGGTTAAATGCAAGAGTCAGGCCTGCCATAACAATGGCTACCATACTCATAAGCTTAATAAGAATGTTAAGGCTCGGTCCCGATGTATCCTTGCATGGGTCGCCGACAGTGTCGCCTACAACTGTAGCCTTGTGCGTGTCGCTGCCCTTGCCGCCGAAGTTACCCTCCTCGACATATTTCTTTGCGTTGTCCCATGCACCTCCGGCATTGGCAAGGAATACTGCCAACAGGAATCCCGATGACAAGCTACCGATAAGGAGTCCTATTACGCCAGGAACGCCAAGCACCACACCTGTGATGATTGGAGCCGCAATGGCGAGCAGTGAAGGGAGTATCATCTCCTGCTGTGCACCGCGTGTCGAAATCTCTACGCAGCGAGAGTAGTCGGGTTCGGTCTTTCCTTCGAGGATACCCTTGATTTCGCTGAACTGGCGGCGTACCTCTGCAACCATCTTCTGTGCTGCACGACCCACAGCATTCATTGTAAGACCGCAGAACAGGAACGACATCATTGCACCTACAAAGATACCGCAAAGCACCATAGGATTCATCAGGGTCACGTCATAATAGTGCATGAAGTCCACGATGTTTGCACTCATGAGAGGCTTGCCGTTGATAAGCACGTCGGGGTTAGTGCGCTCGAGAGCGATTCTAATCTCTTCAATGTATGATGCAAGAAGGGCAAGCGCAGTGAGCGCTGCTGAACCTATTGCAAACCCCTTGCCTGTGGCAGCTGTTGTGTTGCCGAGTGAGTCGAGAGCGTCGGTACGACGGCGTACCTCAGGCTCAAGACCGCTCATCTCGGCATTACCACCCGCATTGTCGGCGATAGGGCCGTAAGCATCTGTAGCCAATGTGATACCCAATGTAGAGAGCATACCTACCGATGCAATGGCAATACCGTACAGACCCAAAGATACATGCTCGGCACCAAGCTCAAAGCCTGTAGCAAGCAGGTAAGACAGGATGATTCCCACAACTACTGAGAGCACAGGGATAGCTGTTGACAACATGCCCAATCCCATACCGGAAATGATTACTGTTGCAGGGCCGGTCTTTCCTGCCTCGGAAACCTTGCGTGTAGGAGCATAAGACTGTGATGTGTAATACTCGGTAGAGCGGCCTATAACGATACCTACCAAAAGACCTACAACCACTGCCAATGACAAACCAACCCAGTTCTCAATGCCCAGCATATACAATATTGCGAATGTGGCAGCCACAATCAGCAGCGAAGAGAGGTTTGTTCCACGTGACAACGCACCGATAAGGCTCTTGATGTCGGCATTCTCCTTTGTGCGGACCGAGAATATACCTATTATAGATAGTACTATACCGATTGCTGCAATGAGCATGGGAGCAAAGACTGCCTTGGTCTGCATTTCCGAACCGTCGGCTGCAAAGGCAGCAGCACCGAGTGCAGCCGATGAGAGGATAGAGCCGCAATAGCTCTCGTACAGGTCGGCGCCCATGCCGGCCACGTCACCTACGTTGTCACCCACATTGTCGGCAATGGTAGCAGGGTTACGCGGGTCATCCTCGGGGATGTTGTATTCAGTCTTTCCAACGAGGTCGGCACCGACGTCGGCAGCTTTTGTGTAAATACCGCCACCCACACGGGCAAAGAGGGCCTGTGTCGATGCACCCATACCGAAGGTAAGCATTGTGGTCGTGATAATACATAGTTTCATGCCGGTGTCGTTAATGTCGGCAGGAATAAAGCTGTCGAGGATGAGATACCACACCGAGATATCGAGCAAGCCCAGACCTACCACAACAAGGCCCATGACAGCACCGCTCCTGAATGCCATGCGCAGACCGCTGTTCATTGAAGAGCGTGCAGCGTTGGCAGTACGTGCCGATGCGTATGTAGCGGTCTTCATGCCCAGGAAACCCGACAATCCGCTGAAGAGACCACCGGTGAGGAATGCGAAAGGCACCCACTCGTTCTGGATTTTGAATACATAGGCCATAATGGCAAAAATCAGTGCGAGAGAGACAAATACTATTGTCACAACCTTGTACTGCTGCTTCAGATAAGCCATTGCACCTTTGCGCACCGCCTCGGCAATGTATGCCATGCGTTCGGTTCCTTCACTCTCTTTTTTCATCTGCCTGTAGAAATACCAGGCAAAGGTAAGTGCCAGCAACGATGCCGCAGGCACAAACCAGAATAGAACATTGTAATCCATATCTTTTATTTTTGGTTAATATATAAGTCTGAGTATAGTTTTTGTAAATTTAGATTAATTCATTCAAATAGAAATGGATTTTTGAGGAAAATTGTTGAAATAATGATGTTGGCTTGATTTGACATGACAATGTCGTTTAATGTTACTTGTAACATCGACAGTGCGAGCAGCGATTGGTCACGCGTAGCACGGAGTAATTCGTGCCGCGTGGGTCGCGGTTAGCGAGTGCTGTCAATGTGTAGCGTGTAACGTTTAATGTTTATTGTTTAATGAGTAATGTTTAATGTGTAATGTTTATTGTGCATACCGGAGAATACTGAACAGGGATTTTTCGCTTTGCTCTGTCGGGATGATAGTGCCGGTGTTTTCACGTACTTGTCATTCTGAACGAATGTGAAGAATCTCTTATTTCGCGATATTTTTGAGATCCCTCGTCGCTTCGCTCTGTCGGAATGACAGATTCGCGATTCGGTTGAACTTATATCGAACTCACGTTACATTATCAAAGATGTACAAGAACTTGAAGAATCAATTGCCTCAAAAGTCAGCCATTGCAAATGATTTTGGACTTTACTCATCGAGAGAGTTTTCTAACTGGATAGAGATAATCTCGTTAATGCGAAATATCATAGCACACCATTCTCGTCTATGGAACAGAGCACTCAGCAAGAAAATATCGAATATCAAGGGGCATAGAGACCTTTGGTTGAATAACAAATTCTCAGAAATGCAGAAGAAAAAGCCCTATGCAGTAACTTGTGCATTGGTTTATATCTGTAGAGCCGTAAGTGGTAGCAAATCTATCCAAGAAAAAGTAAAGGCTTTGTTTGAGACAAGTTCCCAAGTCATACCTATTCATAAAATTGGTATTCCTATCAACTGGAAGAATGAACCACTTTGGAGGTAAACAGCGAGTCTATCAGGGGTGAGTTTGTAAATGGAGCGAATGCGTCTTATTACATAATTTGGCGCGAATCTTGGCGCGAACAAACAACGCATATTGAATATAAAGAACATATAAAAGTAACCAAGTGCAGGACAAAATGGGAACCAATTAACTAAGTCGAATGGAAAAAGTAACTAAGTCGTTCTAAATTGCAGGAGTAGTAAGAAAGTTCGAGAAATAGGATTTTGCACCAAATAAAAAATAACAGAACCCGTCAGCATCTCGTAAGAACAGCTGACGGGTTGCTTTTTACCGTAATTCTAAATAAAACTACATCATTGATTGTAGAGCTGTAAAAGTACATTTTTAGAGTAAAGTGGCGACTAATGATTGCTTTAGCAATGGAGGATACTTTTACGGTATCCTGCCATTGCAGCGTTAGAGTGTTTATAGATTCTGTTATAATTGGTAATTGAAATCCGAAGCGAGATGTATCAATCTCTTTGCGAGTTTTATTCTTATATCCTTTAAATTTATACGTAAAGCCTATTGTGATATTTCTGCTATATCTAAGTCCCAAATACCTTGTATGGCCGGTGTCCTATAGAATAACATAAGATTGGCAGACACCTTTGGTTTCTGTGACAATACAAAAGTATTGTTAGTCATTAACGTTCCTGTCCATTTATTCTCTGAATGTTTTGACAAAAGAAATACTATCTTGTAACTCCAAAGAATAATAGCAGTCATCTACTAGTGTTTGAAAATTTTGTTGTGCCATCATTTTTGGTGAGACCAATAAGAGAACTAAAGTCAATACTGCTGTATAAATATTCATCATAAGAACTAATTTTAATCCAACTATTTTTATAATTCAGTGTAAATCAGCAAGTCTATATCTCCCTTCTAATATAATTAAGCCAAGATTCAAGATGAAAGATAGAATACATACTCCCAAGAAGA
>JAFXGX010000083.1 GCA_017536695.1 Bacteroidaceae bacterium
TGTTTCGATGCCTGAACGGTTGTTCAAGCTGTGGAATTCTAACGGTGCCGGTTTCTTTTTGAAAATTACTCTTGCAATGGTATTTGTATGCTTTGTCATTCTATATTTGCTAAGTCATTGGCTCGTTTTGCTTTTAGCCACCCGCGTGGCATAAACTTCGTCTATGCTTCACGCGACTAATGGCTGCAAAACTTGCCGATAACAAAACGTTGTTTTGTCATTCTGGAGCGAAGAGTGACGGAGCGAAGAATCTCAAAATCGAGGTACTGTTCGGAGGGGTGGTGAAAGATAACGATTCTTCCCTTTTTAGATTGGCAAAATTATATGCGTAAAAATGAAATCCCTCATAATTTTACGTTGAACCCGTGTTCTCGCCAACCTTTAGAGCGGTAAACGGGGCTCGTAATCGACGCAGTCGCTTTCGTAACGTAGTGGAGAAAGAACCCGCGCCTTAATCGCTGAGGGTCGCGTTTTCGAACTCTATTTTCTAAATTTCAACCAAAAATGACAACCTGATAGGCTGTCATTTTTGCTTAAGAGCGGCAAACGGGGCTCGAACCCGCGATGCTTTGCATCGCAAAGACCTTGTCCATGGGTCGCGTGTTCTCGCCAACCTTTGAGCGGTAGACGGGGCTCGAACCCGCGACCCTCAGCTTGGGAAGCTGATGCTCTACCAACTGAGCTACTACCGCAGAACCGATGCGAAGATACTGCTTTTATTCTTAATGGCAAATGCTGTTTTGATAAAAATGAATAAAAATCTTCTCTGTCGGTAAATATCTTCTCAATTCTTGCCTTCCGTATCGGGCCAGGCCTTTCCGCTTTCGAGCACCTCTACAGCCTTCAATACGGTCGGGTCATCGAGGTTGGCGTACTTGACATGCTCGAGCATACCCAGAATCTGGTATGTTATGTTTGAGTATAATGATTTCTCAAGCAGATTGCGTGATGTGGCAATCTGTGCATAGTCGGGCTCAATGCCGCGTTCCTTGGCATATGCTACAAGTTTGTCAAGCAGGTCGCGGTTCTTCAGGTCTGCAATGAGTGTCTCATAATTCTCGTGATGTGACAGCTTATGCCTGTTGGCATTGCTGAACTTGAGGGTGAACTGAGCGATGATTCCTCTTGCCGCCAGTTCTCTTGTGTATGGTGTGACGTCTGTCGTGTCGCTCGATACAAATATGTCGGGCATGATACCGCCACCGCCGAACACTGTGCGTCCGTTCTTGGTGGTGTATATGAGCTCCTCATTCTGGTGTATGCTGTCCTGCGAGAAGAACTCACCGCGGTTGAACCTCTCGATAAGGTCCATTGCATAGCTCTCTGTGTCGCCGTTGGTGTATGGCTTCTGTATGCAGCGTCCCGAAGGGGTGTGATAACGTGCTATGGTAAGACGCATCATCGAACCGTCTTTGAGCGGTAACTGTTGCTGCACAAGTCCTTTGCCGAAGGTTCTTCGTCCTATTACTGTGCCACGGTCGTTGTCCTGTACTGCTCCTGCAACAATCTCGCTTGCCGATGCTGACGTCTCATCAACGAGAACGACAATAGGCATATCCTTGAACAGGCCATATCCGTTGGCTTTTTCAATCTGGGTCTCGCAGTGTGCCCCTTCGGTGTATACGATGACATCATCCTCATTCAGGAACTGGTTGGCCATTTCAATGGCTATGCCCATATATCCGCCGCCGTTTCCTCTAAGGTCGATTATTACGCCTTCAAGGTTTTCTTTGGCAAGAGTGATGAGTGCTTCTATGAACTCCATGAAGGTGTTCTCGGCAAAGCGTTCTATCTGTATGTACCCCCATTTGTTATTGATAAGGTACGATGCCTCGATGCTCTCTACCTGAATGTCATCGCGTCTGATTCTTACCTCCACAAGCTCTTTCTCGCCGAATCTCTGCAGTCCAAGCTTTACGAAGCTGCCTTTGGGGCCTTTGAGCTTCTTCATGGCGCTCTCGTTGGTGCATATATCCTTGCCTACAAACAGGGAGTCGTTGACTGTGATAATCTTGTCTCCCGCCAGGATTCCAGCCTCTTCTGATGGCCCGCCACGGATGACGTCGCTTATGTTGACCGTATCTTCCTGAATGGTAAAGCGTACGCCTATACCGCTGAAGCTGCTCTGAAGGTCCGACGTTATAGCCTCGACCTCATCAATGGGGATGTAGGTGCTGTGCGGGTCAAGCTCCTCTATGATTTTGGGAATGCACTTCTCTATTATCGAATCCATGTCAACCTCCTCGACATATTGGGAACCGATGATGCCCAGTAACTGGTTCAGCTTGTTCTCCTCATTGCCGTCGAAGTTCAGTATGTAGTTCCCTCCGTCGTTCGTTTCGAATCTTGCTTCAGGGTCGGAGTGCGTGAAACGTACGCCTAAGTAGAATCCTACAGCCAGTAATATAAGGAATATGAGTGGTGTTGTCTTTTTCATCTGCTGTTCTTACTCTTTGATGTCAAGGAATACGGTCTCTATTCCTGCTCTCTCGAGCAGGTCAATGCCGTCGGTAAGGCGGTACTTCTCTCCGTATACGACACGCTTGATGCCTGCCTGGATAATCAGTTTTGCGCACTCGATGCAGGGCGAGGCTGTAACGTACATTGTCGCCCCGTAGCTGTTGTTGTTGGAGCATGCTATCTTGGTTATGGCATTGGCCTCGGCATGCAGTACATACGGCTTGGTAAAGCCATCTTCATTCTCGCATACGTTCTCGAAACCCGCCGGAGTGCCGTTGTATCCGTCCGAGATAATCATCTTGTCCTTTACTATGAGTGCGCCTACTTTGCGTCGTGTGCAGTAGGAGTTCTCTGCCCATATTTTTGCCATACGCATGTAACGTATGTCGAGGTCGTGTTGTTTGTTGCTGTTGCTTTCCATAATTTTTATCTGCTGTAGAACTGCATGTACGTATTCTTCTGTTGCTTTATCTGTAACCAGTTCGTATCGCCTTCGTATGATTTTGCATTGGTAAAGATGTTGAGCATCTTCTCGCCTATGGTGTCGCCTCTGAGGCTGCCTGTAGTCTTTATGCCCCAGCACTGGAAAGAGCGGCTCTTGTTGTCGGCCTTCCATTTGCCGGTTATGGCAGAGCCGCCAGGCATAATGGCGTTGAACTCCTCATCGGTGAAAATAACCTTGTATTTCTTGTTGCTGTAACGCTCTACGGCACCTTCCCTGACGAGCGACAATGTCCACTCGCGGTCAATGAAAATCTCTTTGATGTCATCGTGTGTACATGATGCAACGCATAACAGCAATAGGACTGCAAATATAGCGCTCTTTATCTTTTCTGCCAAAATTTTCATCTTCATCTGGTTATAGGTGTGGACAAATGGTTTCAATGCCGTCGCGTTCAAGCAGGGGCTCAATCTGCGGTCGGCGTCCACGGAAGCGGATATAAAGTTCCATGGGGTGCTCGCTGTCGCCCTTCGACAGGATGTCGTCGCGGAACGATTGTGCCACCTTCATGTTCAGGATACCCTCTTTCTTGAAACGCGAATAGGCATCGGCATCAAGCACTTCTGCCCATTTGTAGCTGTAGTATCCTGCCGCGTATCCGCCCGACATTATATGTCCGAATTGCGGAGTGATGCCTGTCTCCTTTATTACAGGCATGAGCCTGAGTGCCGCTGTTGCCTGCTGCTCATACTCGAGCACATCGCCGTCGAATGGTTCCGATATGTTATGCCATGCCTGGTCTATCAGCCCTAACCCAACCTGACGTACACATTGATAGGCAGCCTTGAAGGTGCTTGCCTTTTTTATCTTTGCCAATGTTTCCTGTGGTATGTTCTCGCCCGTCTTGTGGTGGAAAGCGAAGTGCTTGAGGAACTCCTCCTCGGTAGAGAAGTTCTCCATTATCTGTGACGGCAGCTCGACAAAATCCCAAAGTACGTTGGGGCTGCATTGGCTTGGGTAGATGACGTCGGACAGTATGCCGTGCATGCAATGCCCGAATTCATGCATCAGTGTGTTGAACTCATCGTGGTTCAACAGTGTCGGCTTGCCCGGCAGTGGCTTGCGGTAGTTGGTCGAGAGCGTTATGTGCGGACGGTGGTCGTTGCCCTCGGCATCTTTGTACTGGGGCTTTATCGAGTCCATCCACGCTCCGGCATGCTTGCCTTTGCGTGCGAAGAAGTCACAGTAGAGCAGGGCGAGGAAACTGCCGTCATAGTCATATACCTCCCACACTTTGACATCGGGGTTGAACACAGGTATGTCATGGTTCTGCTTGAATGTGACTCCATAGAGTCTTGTCGCAAGATAGAAGGCGCCGTGTATAGCCTGATTCAGTTCAAAGTAGGGGCGTACATGCTCATCGTTAAGGCTATACTTCTCCTCCTTCAGTTTTTCGGAATAGTATGCGAAGTCCCAGCGTTCGAAATTGAAATCTTCTCCTTCGCTCTTCTTTGCGTAGGCGACAATCTCGTCCATCTCCTTGCGGGCAGCAGGCAGGTATGACCATGTTAGCTTGCCGAGCATGGAGAATACTGCGTCGCTGTTCTGCGCCATGCGCTCTTCGAGTATATAGTCGCTGTAGGTGCTGTAACCGAGCAGACGTGCCAGCTCAAGACGCTTGTTCACAATCTCCTTTACGATTGTGCGGTTGTCATGACTGTTCCCTTTTGCTCCGATGGTGTTGTATGCCATATACATCTGCTTGCGAAGCTCGCGGTTGCGGCAGTATGTAATGAACGGCAGATAGCTTGGACGGTGCAAGGTGAATGTCCAGCCTTCTGTCCCGTTTTCCTTTGCGGTATTTGCTGCTGCCTCCACCACATCGGCAGGCAGGCCTTCGAGGTCTTTCGCGTCGGTAACGACAAGGGTATATGCATCGGTGTCCTTGATGCTGTTCTCCTGGAACTTCAGGGATAGGGCAGTGAGCTTTTCGGTCAGCTCGCAGTATCTCTCGCGTTCATTCCCCTTCAGGTTCGCACCACCGCGCACGAAAGATGTGTATGTCTGCTCGAGCAGTCTCTTCTGTGCCTTGTCGAGGTGGCTGTTGTCTGCCTCGTATACCTCTTTGATGCGGGTGAAGAGCCTATCGTTCATTGAGATGCTGTTATGGTGGCGTGTACATATCTGCTGTATTTTCTCCTCGACGGCAAGAATCTCATCGTAACTGCGTGAATTTATGAGCGCGTTGAAGGCACATATGATGGTGCTGAGCTCTGTACCTGCATAGTCGAATCTGGCTATTGTGTTCTCGAATGTCGCTTCATCGCTGTTGTCGCATATCCCGTCAATTATCTCGTTCTCTCTTCTTATGCACTCCTCAACGGCGGGGATGAAATGCTCAAGTGTAATGCGGTCGTATGGTACTGCACCGAAAGGAGTGCCGTACTCGCCCAACAGCGGGTTGTTGTAAATACCTTTTTTCTCTTCTATATTCATTTTTTCTTGTTGTTTTCAAAAGATTTCTGAAACTGAAAATGCGGACAGTCCGCTGCCGTGCTGTATCACAAGGTGTCTCCTTGTGGTAACAGCGTTCTCTCCTTGCATGGTCGGGCGCATGCAGTACGGTTATTCCATTTTCTTTACATAATGACCGACCTCTGCGCTGTCGAAATCAATATCATAACACAAAATTAAGCATTTATATCCTTATTTTCTCTCTTTGTTTTGATAAATTTAGTATAGTTAATGTTTTTTGTCAGTTGCCGTTTCCCGGAGCGAATGGCGGAGATACCCCGGTAATGATAAAATACTCCTGACATTGCTGCCAGGAGTATTTTATTGCTTATGTCAATTGGGATTACAGGTTGTATGTTCCTTCAACAAGCTCGCCCATAGCCCATACGGCGCGTACGTTCAAGTCATCATCGAGAATCATGATATCTGCGTCCTTATCTTTCTGTAATGAACCCTTGCGATCATATACGTTCATAATCTTTGAAGGTGTCTCAGAAGCCATGCGGATAGCGTCATCCAATGGAATCTCTGCCTTCTGTACCAATGTGCGGATAAGGCGGTCCATTGTAGCCACGGAACCTGCAAGAGCTGTACGGTCGGCGAGTTTGCATACACCGTCCTCGATAATCACACGTGGGTCAAATGCTGTTGTGCTGTCGCTTGCAGCGCATGCAAGGGCGTCAGTAATGACACAGGCACGCTCAACACCCTTGATGTGGTGTACGAGGCGCAGGATTGTTGGAGGTACGTGGATACCGTCGGCAACAACCTCGACAGTCATATCCTCGTGCAGATAGATACTCTCTACAGTACCCTCGTACTTGTACTCGCGGCGTTTGTGGAAACCGGGCATCGCATTGTAGAAGTGTGTTGCGTGAGTATAGCCGTTCTTGCGTGCCGCGTGGATGTCATCGTACTCGGCCTGTGTGTGCGCTACAGACGCGAGGATACCCTTTGATGTGATGTACTTACCGAACTGCATTGCACCTGGGAGCTCAGGAGCTGCATCCCAACGCTTGATACAGTCCCACTTCTCAACGAGAGGGATGTACTCATTGGGGTCCGGGTCCTTGATATTCTCGGGCAACTGGCCACCGGCCATAGCCATGTTCAGGTAGTGACCCTCAAGGTGAAGGCCGAGTACAGGGCTGTTGGGCTCTGCCATCAGCTTGGTACATGTCTCGGCAGCAGCCTCAATCATTGGTACGGTAGATGATGAAAGAGTAGGGAAGATACTTGTTGTACCGTGCTTCATGTGTGCCTTGATTGCACCGCGGAAAGCCTCCTCGGTACCTTCCATGAAGTCGCAGCCGCCACCGCCATGGATGTGAATCTCAACACCGCCGGGAACAACGTACATGCCCTTTGCGTCGATTACTTCTGCGCCAATTACAGCAAGGTCGCAATTTGTAACTTCAAGAATCTTGTTATCACGGATGATAACAGAACCATCCTTCAACCAACCCTGTGGAGTCAGGATTTTACCATTGATAATTTGCTTAAGCATAATATTTGTAGTTAGTTATTGTGTTATGGTCTTTTATGGCGGCAAGTGAACCGATGGATATACTCCTTGACGTTCACTCCATACAAAGTTATTTAAATATATTATATGTTGGCACTCTTTTTTTCGATTTTTTTTGTTTTTCTCCTTGGTTTCTTGTTCTATGCGAGGCACGCTGTATAATTTTGGGCAATTGATATTGCTTTTCTATTCTTGACAAAATGTTATTAAATGGCTTGTTTTTAGTGTAATTGTGATATTGGTGCTTGAAATGGCGGTTATCTTAAATTTAGAGTAAAAATCGCTGCTCTGTACATCAAAACAGTTCCGTTTTCTGATAATTCCTATTATAATTTCGAGTAATGGCCTTGAAAACTCTTCCTTTTTTCAAAAAATATTTGTCATGTGACGTTATGGTGTTATATTTGTGAAATCTTGCTGATTTTACAAAAAGTAAATAAAAATATTGCTTTTTGTTGTGTCAGTCAATTTGCTTGTTTTGCTTTAAACAGTCAGATTGCTGCAATGCAAGCAATAGATGTAATACACAAAATATAAAATATGTCAAAACTGAGATTTGAAGTAGTTTCCGCAGCGTTCGCCAAGAAGGCTGTCGAGGTGCCTGGCAGCGAACTGCGTCCGTCGGAGTATTTTGCGATGAAGGTGTTCAACCGCGAGAAGATGTTCAAGTACTTGCCAAAGGATGTATACAACAAGCTTGTGGATGTAATAGACAACGATGCGCCGCTCGACAGTTCCATTGCCGACAGCGTCGCCGAGGGCATGAAACGCTGGGCTGTAGAGAACGGTGCCACACACTACACCCATTGGTTCCACCCGCTCACCGAGACTACTGCCGAGAAGCACGATGCATTTGTGGAGCATAACGGCAAGGGTGGTGTGCTCGAGGAGTTCTCGGGCAAGTTGCTTGTCCAGCAGGAGCCCGATGCTTCATCATTCCCCAACGGCGGTATACGAAGCACATTCGAGGCGCGAGGCTACAGCGCCTGGGACCCTACATCGCCGGCGTTCCTTATGGATGACACTCTCTGTATTCCCACGGTATTCATCTCATATACAGGCGAGGCTCTTGACTACAAGGCACCGCTTCTGAAGTCTCTCCGCGCAGTGGACAAGGCCGCAACCGACGTGTGCCGTTACTTCGACAAGAACGTGAAGAAGGTCACTACATATCTCGGTTGGGAGCAGGAGTATTTCCTTGTCGATGAGGGTATGCTTCTTGCACGTCCCGACCTGCTGTTGACAGGCCGTACCCTCATGGGGCACGACAGCGCGAAGAACCAGCAGCTCGAAGACCACTATTTCGGTTCAATCCCCAAGCGCGTGGCAGCTTTTATGAAGGAACTCGAGATTGAGGCTCTCAAGCTCGGTATTCCTGCAAAGACCTGCCACAACGAGGCAGCCCCTAACCAGTTCGAACTTGCACCCATTTACGAGGAGTGTAACCTCGCCGTTGACCATAATATGCTCATCATGGCGCTTATGAAAGAGGTGGCGCGCCGTCATGGGTTCCGCGTGCTGCTGCATGAAAAACCCTTCAAGGGTGTCAACGGCTCGGGCAAGCATAACAACTGGTCGTTGGGAACCGACACCGGTGTTCTGCTCATGGCGCCGGGAAAGAATGACAAGGAGAATCTGCGTTTCATAACATTCGTGGTGAATACTCTTGCAGCAATCTATCGCCATAACGGCTTGCTCAAGGCAAGCATCATGTCTGCAGCCAACGCACACCGTCTGGGTGCAGCCGAGGCTCCGCCTGCCATAATCTCAAGCTTCCTTGGGTCGCATCTCTCATCGGTGCTCGACCACATGGAGACAACCGATGATGTCGTGAAAATCCTGAGCAAGCGCGAGCTGCGTCTGAACATTCCTGCTCTTCCCGAGCTTATGATTGACAACACCGACCGCAACCGCACTTCGCCGTTTGCCTTTACCGGAAACCGTTTCGAGTTCCGTGGCGTAGGTTCCGAGGCAAACTGCGCATCGGCGATGATTGCCCTCAATACGGCAATGGCGGAGCAGCTCACAATCTTCAAGCATGAGGTCGATGCCCTCATCGACAAAGGTCTCGCAAAAGAAGATGCTCTTGTGAAAATACTCCGCAAATATATCAAGTACAGCAAACCTGTCCGTTTCGACGGCAACGGTTACAGCGATGAGTGGCGTCGTGAGGCATCGCGCCGCGGGCTCGACTGCGAGGCGAGTGCGCCTATTGTATTCGACCGTTATCTTGACAAGGAGAGTGTCGAAATGTTCCGCAAGATGGATGTAATGACCGAGACTGAGCTCCGTGCCCGCAACGAGATAAAGTGGGAGATGTATACCAAGAAAATACAGATTGAAGCACGTGTGCTCGGCGACCTTGCGCTCAATCACATTGTGCCCACTGCAACAAAATACCAGAGCTCGCTCCTCGACAATGTCATCAAGATGGAGCAGGTAATCGGCAAGGAGGAGGGCGACCGTCTCTCGGCCGAGAATATCGAACTCGTCAAGGAGATGGCGCAGCATGTTGCCGAAATACGTCGCCTTGTGACCGAGCTTGTCGAGCGCCGCAAAGTTGCCAACCGCATATCTTCTGAGCGTGACAAGGCTATCGCTTACCACGATACTGTCGCTCCCATGCTCGAAGAAATCCGTTCACACATTGACAAACTTGAACTTGTCGTGGATAATGAGTTGTGGACGTTGCCGAAGTATAGGGAGTTGCTCTTCATCGTATAGCTAGAAGTTCACTAAAAAGGTATCTGCGTTGTTATGGCATATAATCGCAACGGGTCATTTAGGTCTACTAAACTCCCCATTGCTATTATATGCCATGCCTAGCATCTGCAATTTTCTTGGCTCAGTATTAAAAAGGTGTGGGTTCAGTATCAAGCAATGTCGATTTACATTGTCTCAATGGGCAATGATTAGCACTAGTAATTTTTTTTAAAACCGGCACCGTTAAATTCCACAGTTTGAACAACCGTTCAGGCATCGAAACAGGATAAAAGCAGTTTGAGCAGTACAAAAGATTAGCAAAAGTAATCCGTCGCTGAAAGCGAAACGGCACCGTTAAAAAATCCAATGCAAGGCCGCTTGTTTGCAGGCCATTGTGCGAGGCATGTTTGAAGATTAGCGCGGGTATAAATTATTTTCAATATAGCCGCGCTAATCAAGGTCCGCAGCACCCTGCAAACAAGCGAAAGCCTGGAGTGGCAAGCAAGCGTCCGACCGAATGCTCGCCTATGGTGGCATGAGCAAAGGGCGCTTGTGACGATTTTTTCCGAGTGCCGAAGTTTTTGGTACTTTTTGCGTCAAAAAGTACAGCAAGAACGACAA
>JAFXGX010000084.1 GCA_017536695.1 Bacteroidaceae bacterium
CACTACGATTCAATAGGTCAGTCAAAGTATTATGCATATGGTGGTGACTTCGGTGACCGTCCTACAGACTTCACTTTCTGTATGAATGGTGTGATGTTCCCCGACCACACTCCAAAGCCCGAGTACTATGAGGTTAAGAAGGTCTATCAGAATGTAGGTGTAAAGATGCTTGATAACGGCGAGGTTGAAATCTTCAACAAGCGTTACTTCAATTGTTTGTGCGACCTTGACATAAGATTCTCTCTCTGGGAGGATGGCAAGCGCATTGATTCTTACTTCATGCCCGGCATGAAGATTGCTCCACGTACAGCAAAGAATGTAAAACTGAAGTTCAACAAAGCAAATTTCGCTGCCAACAAGGAGTATTTTGTGAAGGTTGAGTTCCTTTTGAAGAAGGATATGCCTTGGGCAAAGAAAGGTTACGTTCAGATGGATGAGCAGTTGCCTTTGAAGGATGCTGTCAAGAGTGCATTCATTGCTGATGTCGCTAACAACGGCACAAAGGTAACAGTGGAAAACGACAAGGCTGCAGCGCAGACAATACTTACCGGTGCCGACAACTCGTTCAAGATTGTATTCGACAATAACAAGGGCTTGTTCTACAGTGTCGATTATGACGGTACAACAATACTTGAGGGTGGCAAGTCTATGAAGTTGAGCGCCTTCCGTGCGCCGGTTGACAACGATACATGGTTCTTCAACCGTTGGTTCGCAATTGGCTTGCACAACCTGCAGGACAGCGTTCTCTCATTCACAAGCAAGAAGAACAAGGACGGCTCTGTAGTGCTGCAGTATATCGTACGCACACAGGCAAAGCATCAGGCAAGATGCAACCGTTTGCCTAACAGCAGCTTCGAAATTGTTGAGTCGGAGCATGATATGGCGCCTAATGCGTTCCACTTCATCTCCAACAGAATCTGGACTGTATATCCCGACGGTTCGGTTGAACTCAACAGCGTTATTGTTGGTTCCGAGGCAAGCCAGATTGTTGCACGTCTGGGCTTCGAGATTCAGTTGCCTTCTGAACTCAGCAACTATACATATTATGGCCGTGGTCCATGGAACAACTACAATGACCGTTGCGACGGAGCGTATGTACAGCAGTTCAATAGCACTGTTGCTGACCAGTTCGTACACTTCCCCAAGCCACAGGATATGGCAAACCGCGAGGATGTACGTTGGGCAGCGCTCACAAATGCACAGGGTAATGGTGTGATGTTCGTTTCTACTGAGGGCATGTGTACAAGCGCGCTTCCTTGGAATGCTGTCGAGATGACTGAGGCCGGCCATCCGCACCAGTTGCCTGCTTCTTCAGGTACATGGCTAAATATCGATACCAAGGTAACAGGTCTCGGCGGTGCAAGCTGCGGTCAGGGTTATGCTCTCGACCATCAGCTCGTAAAGGGCGGCGAGAATATCATGGGCTTTATCATGCGTCCTGTAAAGGCCGGTGATGACTTTGTTGCAAAAGCCGATGTAAAGGCATCCGGTGCTACTCCTGTCCTTGTTTCACGTGACCTCCGCGGTATTGTCAAGATGTCTTGCAACAAGCCCGGTTCCGAGATATATTATAAGGTAAACAACAAGGGCAAGGCTATCAAGTATACCGAGCCTGTTGACCTTAATGCCGGTGGCTGCATCACCGTATGGGAGAAGGCTACACCTGACCTTAAGGCTACATACACTTACGACAAGATAACATCTGTTCCTGTACTCGTTAAGGCTTCTTCAAGTTCAGAACCTGGTAATGGTCCTGAGAGGATGCTCGACGGTGACCCCTCTACAATCTGGCACTCAATGTACTCTGTTACAGTTGCCAACTATCCTCACTGGATTGAGTTCGATGCAAACGATGAGGTTTCTATCAAGGGCTTCAAGTATATGCCTCGTCAGGATGGCCCCAATGGTAATATCAAGGGTTACAAGCTTGAGGTGAGCGTTGACGGCGATAACTGGTCGCAGGTTGCTGAGGGTGAGTTCCAGAACAATGCCGACAAGAAGACTGTACTGTTCAAGAAGGCTGTAAAGGCACGTTATGTCCGCTTCACAGCGACAAGTTCACAGAACGGTCAGGATTTCGCTTCGGGTGCTGAGTTCGAGCTCATCAAAGAGTGATATTATATGAACAGACAGGGTGTGCTCTACGGCACACCTGTCTGTTTTTTTGGAAATGTATAACAAGTTCCATAAATAGTGGTTTATGAAAAGAGTAGTTTTGCTTGTTGCAGTTCTGTCTGCAATGATATTGGCTGGTTGTTCGCCTGTTGCGGATAATTATCTGAAGGCGATACCCGATAATCCTGTTGCAATGCTGAAGGTGAATGTCGGCAATCTTCTTGATGAGTCAGAAATCCTTGAGAATCCTATTGTCAAGCCTTTGATTTCAAGTTCCGCGAACCAGTTGCCACAGGGCATGGCCGGCCTTTTCAATGAGATTGTGGCAGAGCCCGAAGCCTCGGGTCTTGACTTTGATATGCCTGCTGTGCTTGCAGTTGTAAGTGCCAAACCGATGAATGTGGTAATTACGCTTCCTGTAGCCGACAAGAGCAGACTTGAGAAAATGCTGCAATGCTTCTCTGATGGCGATGTGGAAATTACAACAGAAGGTGGGGTAAGCAGGGTCAATACCTACAGCAACGAGTTCGATGTGGCGTATGATGATACCAAGTTTGTGGTTGCTTTGGCTGAAACAGGTGCCAATGTCATGGAATACATGAACCTTCAGACGGGTGCCGTTGATAATGCGGAGTATAAACAGTTCTTCTCGGCGGCTGATGACGCGGCATTGTATGCTTCGGGAGCGGAATTGTATGACTTTGTTGCCTCGGCTCCTTATTTCATGTATAATGTAAGGCATGCCGATGATATTGAGATTATGAAGGAGATGTCAATTCTCATGACCCTCAACTTTGAGAACGGTTATGCTGAGCTGGCACTGGACTGCGATTACCCACAGGAACTCAAGGATAAGTTCGGCAGTTATCTTGCATCATCGACAAAAGAGCATCTGAAATATATTCCTGAGGATGCGTTCTTTGTCGTTGACTTTGGTATCGATACTGAAACTGCAATCGAGAACATGAGTGATGAGGAGAGAACCGGGCTTGAGAGCAGCCTTGCGTTGTTGGGGCTGGACGCTTCATCTCTTGCAAGCATGAGCGGAGATATGACATTTGCGGTTTCAAGTGCAGACAACATGCCTTTGATAATGGCTGTGTTTGATTGCAATGACCCGGCTGTCTTCAACTCGATAACAAGTTTATTGGAGTTTATCTTGCCTCGTAATGGATATAATGTTGCCCATTTGGATAACAAGATATTCATTCTTCCGTCTCAGATATTCAATATGGTGAAAAGTGGTGCGGGAGTTGTCTCTCTCGATAGTAACGCATTGGATAATGCTCTTGTTTCATCGATGGGCAATGCCGCTCTCCTTGATTGCGACAAACTCGTTTCGGCCTTGGGGGATGATTTTGATATGGGCGAATATGGGTCGCTTGTTTCCTCTTTAGAGAGTGTGAGGCTTGAGGTTGAGTCCCCGACACGGGTGGTTCTTCGTGTAACGACCAAGGATAAGAATACCAATATTCTCAAGATTGTGCTTGACAAGGCCATTGAACTTTCTTTGCGCATGAGATAACGGATACAGCTCCTCCATTGCGATGATTGACCGTATTGTTCTCGAAAACGTCAATATGAGGGCATTACCCGATGCTGTAAACCAGGGAGAGCCTTCTATGTTGTGGAACACCCGCGTGGAGTTCCGTAAGGGAGAATCGTATCTGCTTGAGGCTGCTTCGGGCCGGGGAAAGAGCTCTCTCTGCTCTTTTCTGTGTGGTTTGCGCAGCGATTACACGGGCAGGATTTCATTCTTCGACAGGGACAACGAATACAGTGCAGACGATGAGCGTGCTGCCGTGGCGTTGCGTCAGCGCGGCATTGCGATGATGTTTCAGGAGCATAGGCTTTTCCCTGAACTCTCGGCCGTTGACAATGTGATGCTCAAGAGTTGCCTGACCGGCTTTGCCGATGAAGGTGAGGTGCGAGGGATGCTTATGCGTTTGGGGCTTGGCGCCCACCTTGACGTTCCTTGCGGTATGATGTCATTCGGTCAGCAGCAGAGAGTGGCTTTTGTGCGTGCGTTGTGTCAGCCGGCCGATTTCTTCCTGCTTGACGAGCCGGTGAGCCACATTGATGAAGGGAATGCGCTGGTTATGGCAAAGATGCTCACGGAGAGGGTGCAGAGTTATGGGGCGGGTGTAATCGTGACCTCAATAGGGTACAGGCTGCCATATGAGTATGACCATATATTAAGGCTATAATAGAATATGAAATTGCTGTATAGACTGTTACGACGCAACGTAAGCACTCCTCAGCTGATTGGCTTCTCTCTTGTCAATCTGCTTGGCGGGCTTGTCGTGCTGCTCGGTATACAGGGGTACCGCGATTTCTGTTCATTCGCCGACGGTGCAGAGAATATTCTCTCTAAAGGTAATGTGGTCATAACCAAACCGGTCACAGCAGTGCAGACAATAGGCAGCATGCTGGGGCTTAACCGCAATTTCAGTGAAAGGGAGATTGATGAGCTGCGGGCTCTTCCTGCTGTTTCGGCTGTGGGGGAGTTCGTTGCTGCGCAGTTCGAGGTCAAGGCCTCTTTGTCAATCGGTGGTTCACGGATGTCATCAGAAATATTCCTTGAGGCTGTTCCCGATGAGTTCATCCTTGGAGAGTATAAGAGTGTCGGTACGGCCATGCATGAGTGGAGTGCAGGGTTGGAGAGCAAGAGAATACCTATTGTGCTGCCCCGGAACTACATCAATCTGTACAATTTCGGTTTTGCAACGGCAAACGGCATGCCGCAGATAAGCGATGACCTGCTCGGTGCGTTTACCATACGTCTATATTTTGATACACCCAAGGGAGTGGTATCCTACGATGCTGTCGTATGTGGCCTCACAAGCAAGATAAATACTATTCTTGTTCCATGGGATTTCATGATGGCTGTCAACAGTGAGTATGCTCCGGAAAAGGAACCCGAGGTCTCAAGGCTGATACTTTCGACAAATGCAAAAGATGCAGGGGATTCCCTGCTGCAGTATCTGAACGAGAAAGGGTTCCTAATCGAGGGCGACTCATCGCTTGTGCGTCTGCAGTCATTGGTGTATGGTGTAATATTTGTGGTCATAGGAGTGGGAGCACTCTTCTCCCTCCTGGCATTCTTGCTGCTTGCCGTAGGCATACAGCTGATTGTGGAAAAAAACAAAGAGACCATACACAACCTTTATTCCATGGGATACCCTGTGTCGAGGATTGCCTCGGTATATCTTTGTGTAGTGCTCATTGCTGACGGTGTTGTATGGTTGCTTGCAGCGGTTACGGCAACCCTTGTATATCCGATGTTCGCGCAACTTATGGCTAATGTATCGCCTGACTTTGCTCCTGCATCGATGTCGATTGTATGGATGATGGCAACATTGCTCGCTCTACTGTTCATGATGATGCATGGTGCTGTCATTTATATGAATGTAAAGAGAAAATGTAGATAAATGTAATTTCAATATATATGAAACGTAGTATAATTGTTACCGGCGGTGCCGGATTTATCGGTTCGCACGTAGTGCGACTGTTTGTGAACAAGTATCCTGAGTATCGCATAATCAATGTCGATAAATTGACCTATGCCGGCAATCTCGCAAACCTTAAAGATATTGAGGATAAGCCTAACTACACATTCGTGAAGGCTGATATATGCGACTTTGACCTTATGTACAGGCTTATGGTAGAGAACTGTGTAGACGGTATCATTCACCTTGCAGCCGAGAGCCATGTCGACCGCTCGATAAAGGACCCCTTCACGTTTGCACGTACGAATGTCATGGGCACACTGTCGCTGTTGCAGGCTGCGAAACTCTATTGGGAGTCTCTGCCCGAGAAGTATGAGGGCAAGCGCTTCTACCACATATCTACCGATGAGGTGTACGGCGCTCTTGAACTGAGCCACCCCGAGGGCATTGAGCCTCCTTTCACTACAACTGCATCATCGGGAGAGCATCATCTTGCCTATGGTACCGATTTCTTCTATGAGACGACAAAGTACAACCCCCACAGCCCCTATTCGGCATCAAAGGCCAGCAGCGACCACTTCGTGCGTGCGTTCCACGATACATACGGAATGCCTACAATAGTGACAAACTGCTCCAACAACTACGGACCTTACCAGTTTCCCGAGAAACTCATCCCGCTGTTCATAAACAACATCCGTCACAGGAAACCTCTTCCTGTCTATGGCAAGGGAGAGAATGTACGCGACTGGCTTTATGTGGTTGACCATGCACGTGCCATTGATGTGATTTTCCATGATGGAAAGATTGCCGACACATACAATATCGGTGGCTTCAATGAGTGGAAGAACATCGACATCATCAAGGTCATCATCAAGACTGTCGACCGTCTGCTTGGTAACCCCGAGGGTGCTTCACTTGACCTTATAACATACGTTACCGACCGCGCGGGACACGACTTGCGTTATGCAATCGATTCGAGCAAGCTGCAAAGGGAACTTGGATGGGAACCGAGCCTGCAGTTCGAGGAGGGTATTGAGAAGACCGTGCGTTGGTATCTTGACAATCAGGAGTGGATGGACAACATTACCAGCGGAGAGTATGAGAAGTATTATGACGATATGTATAAAGGCAGATAATTGCCGATGACATACTTCTTGTCATATAACCATAAAAACACCTGAGTTCTATATAAATTCAACCAAGTTGCGAATTTGTCATTCTATATTTGCACTGTCATTGACTCGTTTTGCTTTTCGCAACCCAAACGGCATAACCTACGGCTATGCTACGTTTGACCTGTTGCTGCAAAACTTGTCGATAACAAAACGTTGTTTTGTCATTGCCTTTAGCCCCTGCGGGCGGCGACCTACGGTTCCGAGCGAGTGAAACGACGAGGAATCTCAAACAATACGCGGTAACAGAGATGTCTCACATACGTTCGACATGACAAAACTATGAAAAAGAGAGATCTCCCGTTCGGTTGACATGACAAATACACTTAATTACAGTACCAATTATTATATCGAACTCACGTTAAAAACAGTGTCTCCGGCAAATTTGCCGGAGACACTGTTTTTATATCTGTAATGGGTATTTGCTTATCTTAGGTACATGTTGTATGCCTTTTCGAAGCCTATTGTCGTCTCGCGGTCGTGTCCTGGGTAGACAATGGTCTCCTCGGGCAACGTAAGGAGCTTGTTGCGTATTTCTGTAATGAACCGGTAGTGGTCACTGTCGGGGAAATCTGTACGGCCGATGCTGCCATGGAAAATGGTATCTCCGCTGAACAGTACATTCTCCTCAGGTATGTAGAAGACAAGGCTGCCTGGGGAGTGTCCGGGTACCGCAATGACTTTTATGCGGTGGGTGCCGAATGTGACTTCATCGCCTTCGTTCAGTATGCGTCCAAGGGCAGGAATAGTCTCTTCGTACTTTACTCCGAACCTTGCGGCACGTTCCTTGACATGTTCGGCCCATGACCAGTCGGCATCGTTGGCCTCGGATTTTATCCCGAATGTCTCCTCAATGAATGCATTGCCAAGTATGTGGTCAAAATGAAGGTGTGTATTTAGGTGGTGCTTGATTGTGAGGCCGTTGGATGTGATGAATTCCAATATACTTCTTCTCTCTCTTATGAAGCACGCGGCACAATCAATGAGGAGAGCTTCCTTGCTCTCGTCCCAGATGAGGTAACAGTTTACCTGCACCGGATTAACTACAAATCTTTTCAGTTCCATGATGTTTGCTTTTTGTTCTCTTCGGGGCAGGCAAATCTCGCCTCCCTTTACTTAAATCTGAACGTATACGACCTTCTTGTCCTTGAAGTACTCCTCGCCGAAGTAACTGCTTATGTCAACAATTTCGCAGCAGTTCCTGAAAGCCTGTGTCTCGGCTGTCATGTCACCGCCCTTCAGGCATATTATTCCATTGGGCAGGGCATTGGACTGCTCCTTTGAGATATTCTTTCGGCATATCTTGACAAGGTCGGGCAACTGCATCACTGCGCGGCTGACGACGAACGAGTATTTATCCTTTATCTCCTCGGCGCGGCTGTGGCTCGTGCGCACGTTGGTAAGACCTATTGCCGCTGCAATCTCGCCTGCAACGCGAACCTTCTTGCCGATGCTGTCGACAAGGTGGAACTGTACCTCGGGGAACATTATGGCAAGCGGGATGCCCGGGAAACCACCACCGCAGCCCATGTCCATTATAGTGGTTCCGGGCTTGAAACTGATGTACTTGGCAATAGCCAGCGAGTGCAGCACATGATGCTGATAGAGGTTCCCGATATCCTTGCGTGATATTACGTTAATCTTGCTGTTCCAGTCGTAGTAGAGATCATACAGCGCAGCGAATTGCTCTTTCTGCCTGTCGCTCAGGTTAGGGAAGTATTTCAGTATGGTTTCCATTATTTCAGTATATGTTTCAGTTCTTCGTATGTGATGTCTACTTCAATTCTGCCCGTAGCGTAAGACGCTATTTCATATGGGTTGTATATGAATGTAATGCAACTGTCATTCAGTACGGCATTCTTTGATATGAACAGTTCACCGGTATCGGACTGTAGCCGGTCGAGTTCTGTAATGCCGTTTGCCTTGGAATAGCGTATGAGTCCGGCAGCTATGGCATCCAGGAGCTCTTCTTCGTACCCCTCTTTCATTATCTCATCCAGTGTGACCTCGTGCCCGTCGGTCGGGTCAAATGTATGCACGGCAGTATAGTAGTAGCCATGTGCGCCGCCTTCGTACTCATCGTACTCGAGGATGTAGTTATTGTATCCTCTGTACCCCTTTCTGCATACACCTTTCACGTTGTAATGGTGGTTGAGCCAGAATGGTTCTTCGTTGTTGGCTCTTATGTTGATGTAGTCGGAGCGCAACTCTTCGTATCTTGATACCAATTTGTTCCTGTATATCTCGATGGCGTCGGACAGGTTGTCACTCTCTACACCAGACATCGCGTATGATATGCTGCTTATGGCTCTTGCTGTCGCTGTGCCGTTGTCAAGTGTCAAGGGCTCGAGCGCAACGTTTATCTTCATCGATGGGGAGTTGGGCGCGTAGCTGTCAATGGGTATCGTATCGCAGAACCCGATAATCTCCGCAGGAGAAGTTTCTGCAGCAATATCACCGCTTGCATCGGTGACGTTATCGTTGCCGGGAGTCGCGTTCTTGCTGTTGTCTGCACCTTTGGGATTGCATGAGCATAGCACGGCGGTCAGCAACAGTAAAATTGTTCCGCACTTTTTCATCATTCGTTTGTTTATCATATTACAAGACAACCAAAGGTAGTGCTTTTGAGTATAATCAGCAAGAAAGTGCCTTGTTTTTTAAGAATATCTTGGTTGTCCTGTTTTGTTTAACATAAAATTTATAGTTTATGAAAATGTGTAGTCTTATTGCCTTTGCCGGCGGTATTGTCGTCGGGGGTATGGTGGGCGGAGCCATTGCGTTGATGTTCGCGCCCAAGAAAGGAGAGGAGTTCCGCAAGGATATCATGGACAATATTGCCGAGGCGAAGCATCGCTTTGCCGAGAGTACGACAGTGTGTCACGAGGGACAGTGCAAGAGAGGTGACTTTGCCGAATAGTGTTTCTGCTGATGAAGGAAGAGATTGAGAATCTTGCAGAGGATGTACAGGAATATCTTCTCAGGCATGCTGAGAATGTCAAGATGAGGGTTGTTGAGGAGCTCTCGGTCATAATGGGCGACATGCTTGCTTCGCTTGTGATATTCTTCATGCTGTTTACGGCATTCCTGTTCATCCTTGTCGGTGCTGTGGCGGCGCTGGCACAACTGGTGGGCTTCGTATTTGCAATAATGTTGGCAGGTGCCGTGATAATGGCTGCTGCGCTGGCTGTATATTTTTTGCGCATAAGAATCTTTGTCGATACGCTAGTGAAACATTTCAGCCGTCTGCTGTCGGTTAGGAAGGAGGTACGTGATGAACAGGAATGACTCTCGCGTAACCTCGTTGCGTGAACTCCGTGCCGTAAGGCAGAGAAACTGTGAGCACCTGGCTCTGCTGCGCAAAAGGATAATGGGGGAGTATGGTTCCTTGAAGAAGCAACTTTCGATAAGCGGTTATTTACTCAAGAGGCTGTTTGAGCTTTTCAGATAATGGATATATCGGACATGTGATGTTTTTGTAAAAATAAAGTGTTGAATATTTTGTTAGCCGATGTTGGCTTGTTATATTTGCAATAAAATATACACAGGATATGACAACACTTCTTATTGTGACAATATCACTTCTGTTGGCGATGCTTGTAGTGGCGTCGCTCTACTGTATGCGTCTCTATGGCAGGAACGCGGCTTTTGAAAAGGAGAATGTTCTGCTCGGGGAGCAGCATGCACGTCTTGAGGAGGCTCTTCTCAAGAGCAATGATGAACTGCATACCTTGCATGCATTGCGCGAGGAACAGTTTGCGAGGATAGCTGTCCTCGAGAGCGAGAACAGCGCGCTCAATGAGCGCATCGAGGCGCAGAAAGAGCAGTTCAAGGCAGCTCTTGACCAGATGCGCCATGAATTCAGGAACATGGCCAATGAGGCACTCCAGAAGAACACTGAACAGTTTAACCGACATTCGCAGGAAAGACTCGAGGCAGTGCTGCAACCTTTTGACAAGGACCTGCGGCTGTTCCGCGAGAAGGTCGAGAACTATTACAGCGAGGAGAGCAGGCAACGTTTCTCGTTGCAGGAGAACATCAAGAGCCTTGTCGAGGCCAACCGTCGAATAAGCGATGAGGCAGTAAACCTTACCCGTGCAATAGCAGGAACCAACAACAACAAGTTTCAGGGCGATTGGGGCGAGACTATCCTTGAACAGATACTCGAGAACTCGGGGCTCATCGAGGGCGAGCAGTGGGAGCATCAGGTTACCCTGCGCGATGAGAAGGGTAGTGCAGCCCTTAACGAAGAGACAAACCGCACTATGAAACCCGATGTCATTGTACATTTCCCGGGCAAGCGTGACATAATAATAGACTCCAAAGTGTCGCTCAAGGCATATATGGAGTATCTTGCCGCCGAGGATGAAACGGTGCGTGCTGTGCACCTGAAAGAGCATGTTGCGAGTGTGCGCCGTCACATCGATGAACTTGCTGCCAAGCATTACAACAAATACAACAAAAACTCGCTCGATTATGTAATGCTCTTCATTCCCAACGAACCGTCATACTTTGTTGCCATGGAGGCCGACAATGCCTTGTGGAACTATGCTTACAAGAAAGGCATAGTACTCATATCCCCGTCGAACCTAATTTCTACACTCTTTGTGGTAAACTCCCTGTGGACCCGCGAGCGTCAGCAGCGCGACGTGCAGCGCATTGTCGACACGGCGAATGCAATCTATGACAAGTTCGTTAATTTTGTCGATAACTTCGGCAAGATTGAAACTGCACTCGAGAAGGCACAAGAGGCATACGGCGAGGCATTCAAGCAGCTGAAAACGGGCAAAGGCAACATAAGCAAACGCCTGGGTGAACTCAAGGAGATGGGTCTGCTGACAACGACAAAACAGCTCCCCGACAGGTTTGCCGGGGAAGAGTGAACGGTACTGTAAAATAAAACTGCTGAACAAATTTGCGTCAGAATATCGGAAAAGATTTCGCTTAATTACCGGATGCTCAGTGTTGCCCATATAGAAAATAAACATTAGATTTGCAATAAGTGATATAGCAGTTTACGAAATATCCGAAATCGGCTTCTAATTTAACAGAATAAAACTAACATGAGTAATTTGACATTGTCAATAACTTCTATAGGTGATTTGCTTCTTCGCGAAACTATAACCAATGGCGGGGAACCAATCAAGGACGTAAATCTCTGTGTGCCAATTTATCAACGCCCATACAAGTGGACAGCCCGTAATGCCATACAATTGCTTGATGACATTATTGATGCCAAAAATCGCAATAAGGAAAGATACAGAGTCGGTACACTTATCCTTCATCAAACAAATAATAGGTATGATATAGTTGATGGTCAGCAACGTGCCATTACATTCTCGCTTCTCCTGAGTGCGTTGGGAGAAAAGAATATTGCATTCTTGCAACAGGAGATATATGATAATGAGTTCAATAACCATAATATTGCCAATAACTATAATGCGCTTTATCGGAGGGTCGGTTTAAAGTCGGAAGAAAGTGAACTGGCTGTAGAGCATCAACGGGAGATGGAGCGTCTCAAGGAATACATTGAGAATAGATGTGAGTTGATTGTTGTAATAACACCGGACATATCGGAAGCATTCCAGTTCTTTGATTCTCAGAATGCACGTGGAAAGGCTCTTTATCCTCATGATTTGTTGAAAGCATACCATCTTCGCGAAATGAATGATATTAGTGAGGACGAGACAGAAAAAATTGTAAGGGGTTGGGAACAGGTCTCACAACGTGGTTTAGCTGATTTTTTTGGCAATTACCTATATCGCATCAAAGAATGGGTAAATGGTAACAAGGCAACTGTTTTGAATGAACATAATATCCATATTTTCAAAGGTATTACACGTTCTGCGAGAACACCTTATGCACAATTCTATAAAAGTGCATATTGCTATGCAGATATGGTTAACTCCTCTGCTATGCCTTTTGTTTCCGGTACTCAGAATGTAAATGCATTTCAGCTGAACACTCCTGTAATTGCCGGAAAACCATTCTTTGAATATACAAAACACTATTATAACATATTAAAGGATATTCAGAATAACAACAAGTATGAGGGGTTCTATATCAATGACAATATTATAGTCAAAACATTGGACCGACATTTCAAAAGAGGAAAAGGTAATAGTATAACGCGCCTCCTGTTCGATACCTCGGTTCTGCTTTACGTTGATAGATTCTGTCCAGAAGCATATCCGACAAAAGAAGATATGGAACTGTTTGAACAGTTTGTTGTATATGCATTTATTTGGGCATATTCATTGAGAGCTCAATACACAAACCTCGGTTGGCTTTCTGCACAGAATTACATTATGGGGTTGAGTGATAAGATCAACGCATTCAATATGTATCAGCTGATTTCCAATCAAGATACACCAACCTCCTTATTGAGCGCTTTGGCAGACAAACTGAATCCTCTGTCAAATGGTGACATCAAAGATGGCTGGGCGCGGGAATGCTATGAATATAGTGGCAGTGGCAAAACATTGAAGAGTTTAAGGGATGAGAATGACGGTGTGTATGAAAATTATCTTTATTTCTTTCAAATAAATGGTTTCTATAAAAATTAATGGCTATGAAAGATTTGAAAACCATATTAGAAGAATGTTCAATTTATGATATATATTTCTCTAATAGAGGGAATTCTATATTATATAAGATACCCATTTATCAGCGGAATTATGCCTGGGAACGTGAAGAGATATATGCATTGATAAAAGACGTATATGATTCGTTGGGGAAATCGGTTTATTATATAGGAACTCTTGTCACATACAAACGTGAAGAGAATATTTTTGAGGTTATAGATGGTCAACAGCGACTGACAACAATCTATATTATCCTGAAGGCTCTGGGTGTAGAAACGATTCCAAATCATCTCACTTATTCTGCAAGAAAAGTTTCAGCGGCAACCATAGAAAATATGCCTGAGTTCGGGGAAGAAAACGACATGGGTATTCTCCATGGCTTCCATTATGCCCAAGAGGCTCTCAATGATATTGTCGGTCACAATAAGGCAGCATTGGCTGCGTTCAAGTTTTATTTCTTGAACAATGTTCATATTGTCCATTACCGGGTACCTAATGATGTGGATTTGAATCATTATTTTGAGGTTATGAACTCTCGTGGTGAACAGCTGGAAAAACACGAAATAGTAAAAGCGAAACTCTGTGCACAGTTAATAGGTGACAATGTCGCAATGGAGAAATTCAGTCGTATATGGGAAGCCTGTAGCGATATGAGTTTTTATATTCAGCAGAAACTTCCTGATATGACAAGTGTTTTCGGTAAAACGATGGATAGTTTCGATATTGAGTCTTTCGACAAGTTCCCAAATTCAAATGAGGGCTCCTCTTCATTATTTGGAAAGAAAACTATTTCAGAACTTTTGGCCATTCCTGTAAAAAAACTGGAGAAGGTTGATGAATATGATCTGAGCGATCGTTTTCAACCAATAATCGATTTCCCTAATTTCCTCTTGATTGTCCTTAAAATTACAAGGGTACGGAACGAAAAATGTGATTTTAATCCTTTGAGTTTTACTCTTGATGATAAAGAACTTATTAAAGAGTTTGACAAGATTGATCTTACTCCAGAGTTTGTTAAGGACTTTGCATACAATCTCCTTTTGGCTAAGTATTATCTCGATAACTACATGATACATCACACTGATGGTGTGGATAGAGCAACCGAGAATCCATGGAAGTTGCAATACTATTTCAGGAAAGGCAATAATGCTGTATATTTTAAAGATTTGTACGATGATAAATCATTACAGAACGAAGCGGTTCAATTGTTGTCCATGTTTGAGGTGGCATTCACTCCGAAGCAACGAAAGAACTATTTGTTCTATTGTCTACTCCATTTGTTTGAAGAATCTGATCTTTACAAATATGTGGAGTTCTTGAGGAACCTTGCTGATAAGTATTTTTTCGATGTATATCTCGATACAGGTAAACTCAATGATATAAATCAACCTAAACCGAATAGTTTTGATGAGGCTATTCTTGATTGTACCAAATTGAATATAAAGTTGGAGAATGTGAATAGAGATTTTAATGCGGTTTACCCGGTCGGCTCATATAATATTCCGCTGTATGTGTTCAACTATACAGACTATAAGCTTTGGAAAAAATATGCTGATGAACTCCGAGGTAACAAAGCTAAGAAGGGCTCTTATAATCGAAAAGCGTTTTTCGACGCATTAGGTTGCAGTGATTTTGAGTTGGATGCCTTTAATAACTTCTATTTCTCTCGAACAAGAAAAAGTTTGGAGCATTACTATCCACAGGCCAAAGCTGGGGATAACTGGCCAATTAGTACGCAGGATATAAACTGCTTTGGAAATTTTGCTATGATTGGCTCAGATGCAAATAGCTCTGGATCTAACTGGAATCCAATTGATAAAAAGAACCGTTATCTTGATACGAAGTCCAATCAGGTGAGCGTAGCTTCTCTAAAATTCCGGATTATGTTGCAGATGTGCCAAGATAATTACGATGAAGGAATTAAAAATGATGACCTGAAACGTCCATTTGGCCTGGAATGGAATGTCAGAGATATGCTTCTGCATCAAAAGAAAATGTTGGAGATTATAATGAAGGTCCAATAATTAACTCAAGTCACTACTGTATATTTCGTAAATAACCATTATTCCAGTATGTTCGTAAAATTCTGCAAACGGGTGCAAAACGTTTTTTTACATGCGATAAAGCGGGTTGAGTATATCTTATGCGATTTAACAGCTTTTTAAAGCAGCTTCTTGAATGATTGCAACTCCTGTGCTTTTTAACAAAAAATAATCCAATTTCTTGGTGTTTTGGTGTGGAAGCTTGTTATATTCGCAGTGTAACTGTAATAATGAAATTATGAGATATATTAAGAGTATTGTTTGTGGCCTCTCTCTGTTGGCTGCAGTGTCATGTGGTAATGGTGGAGAGCAGGCTGCTTTATGCAGCAACAAGTGTGGTGCCGAAGCCGGGGAGTGTACGGCAGTCGAGTGCACCTGTGATTGCAGCGAGAAGGCTGAAGGGAATGCTGTGATAGAGAACATCATGTCGCGCCGCAGCATACGCAAGTACAGGGATGAGCCTGTCTCTCGCGAGGTCATGCATGAGATTGCTTTGTGTGGAATAAACGCTCCCAACGGGCAGAACAAGCAGTCGTGGGAGGTGCGCATCGTGGACAATCCTGAATTCCAGAATGAGATTAAGGCGGTAATGGCTGCTGCGGGAGGCGAGCGTGCTGCGGGCTGTTTCTACAATGCTCCTGTGTGGGTGTTCATCGCACGTGACAATGGCTATGATTTCTCTACAATCGATTGTGGCCTGCTTGCCGAGAACATGATGCTGTCGGCTCATTCTCTTGGAGTAGGTTCTGTGTGTCTGGGCAGTCCGGTGCGCTTTATCCTTACAAGCCCCCGGAAAGATAAGGTTCTCTCTAAACTGGGTTTCAGCGAGGGGTATGAGCTCTGTCTGTGCATTGCATTCGGTTATCCCGATGAGACGCCGGCAGCAAAGCAACGTGATATTAATAAGGTAAAGTTTATTGATTGATTCTATGAAAGTTCTTCTTATAAACGGTAGTCCGCGCAAGGCGGGCAATACTTTCCGTGCCTTGACGGAGGTTGCAAATACGCTGGAGTCGTTGGGCGTTGAGAGTGAGATTGTACACATAGGTCCTGTAGCGGTGCAGGGTTGCATAGCCTGCTTCCGTTGCAAAGGGCTTGGGCGTTGCGTATTCAATGACACCCCTTATGTTACCATACGCGAGAAGATTGAGAGTGCCGATGGTCTAATAGTGGGTTCTCCTGTATATTATGCGGGGCCAAACGGCTCGCTCTGTGCGTTGCTCGACAGGCTTTTCTTTTCGAGCAAGCAGCATCTGCAGTATAAGCCGGCTGCGGCTGTGGCTGTATGCCGAAGGGGTGGTGCGAGTGCGACATTCGACCGCCTGAACAAATATTTTACAATAAGCAACATGCCTGTGGTACCGTCGCAATATTGGAACAGCGTACATGGTCTCATACCTGGTGATGTGGAGCAGGATGCCGAGGGATTGCAGACAATGCGTACTCTTGCACGCAACATGTCATGGATGCTTAAGGCACTCAATGCCCCAGGCGTGGAGCGCCCCGAAAGGGAGGAACCTGTATCGACAAGTTTTGTACGATAGATTGCGGATTTATGAGGAACTGTCGGGTGGGCTGACCCTGCTCCTGCAACGTAAACTTTATACATTTCTCAAATGACAACGGGCGCCAATTGGCGCCCGTTGTCATTTGAGAAAATCTTATCAGTTGATTTCCAGCTCATCAACAAAGATGAATGCAGGGTTACCCACACCGGGGTGCCATGCCGGCATGTCACGGTCGGACAGTGCCTTTACCTTTACGTAGCGTGCCTTGACGGGCTCGAACTCAACCTTGTGACTATATATTCTGTTCTCATCTTCAGCGGTCAGGTCGGGGTATGTCTGGTCGAACACTTCGGTAAAATTCTCGCCGTCATCCGAAACGGATACGGTGATGCCCAGTACGTCGAAGACCCAATCGCCCTTGTCAACGCTTGTGTTGAACTGTACATTGCTTATCTCCTCCTGCTGCTTGAGGTCAATGACTGCCTCAAGGTCGGTAAGGCAGAATCCCAACCAACGGCCTGTGCGGTAGTTGGGGTTACCTTTGAGACCATCGACAAGTGTGATGTCGCCCTTAAAGGTGTAGTTCCTGTGGATTGGCTGAAGGAGTTTGATGGGCTTTGCAGTGGCCTTGCTGAATGTAATCTCCTCGCTGAAGAGGCGTGTCTCGCCGCGCTCGCCGATTCCTTTCGCCTTGAGCGTGCAGCTCTCCTTTATTTCGAGCACTCCGTCGCACTTAGCCGATGCTGTCGTAGGCTCGCTGCCGTCGAGCGTGTAGTAAACAGGAATGCCGTCGAGTGTAGTCAGGTTGACTGTTATAACGCCTTTCTCGGTGTCAACGCCGAACTCTTCCTCGATGTCGAGGATGTGCTTCGCGTAGTTATACTGCTTTTTATCATAAAGCTTTAGCAATGGCAGCAGACGCTGCTTGAAGTCGTTGAAGTCCTTGTTCTCGGGCTTGCACCACTGTACCTCGCAGAGGGCAGCCATACGTGGCAACTCCATATACTCTACATGGCTGTATGTGGGAACATACTCGCTCCAGAGGTTTGCCTGGACGCCGATGATGTGTTTCTGAATGTCAATGGAGAGGGTATCGTTGATGGGCTCGAACGAGTATACCTTCTCTACCGGTACGAATCCGCCGATAGCCAATGGCTCATTGTCGGTGTACTTGGTCTGGTAGTAGTCGAAATACATGAATGTGGTAGGTGACATTATGCAGTCGTGACCTTGCTTTGCAGCCTCGATTCCACCCTCTACGCCACGCCATGAATGAACAGTGGCATTTGGTGCGAGACCACCCTCAAGGATTTCATCCCAACCGATAATCTGACGTCCCTTGCCGTTGAGGAACTTCTCGGCATGGTTGATTACGAAACTCTGAAGATACATTTCGGCGCTGTGCTTGTCATCGCCCTTTATTCCCAGTGCTTTTATGCGGGCCTGGCACTTGGGGCACTTCTCCCACTGTGTCTTGGGGCACTCGTCGCCGCCTATGTGTATGTACTCAGACGGGAACACCTCGATGACCTCGCTCAGCACGTCCTCGATGAACGACAGGGTAGCGTCGTTGCCTGCGCAGAGCACGTTGTCCGATACTCCCCACATTTTCCAAACCTCGTACGGGCCGCCTGTACAGCCATATTCAGGGTATGCTGCAAGAGCTGCCTGCATGTGGCCGGGAAGGTCAATCTCCGGGATTACCGTTATGTGGCGCTCTGCTGCATACTCAACAATCTCGCGGCACTCCTCCTGTGTGTAGAAGAAAGGACCGTAGTGTTTGCCGTCATACTCGGGGCTGTTGCGTCCGATGACGGTCTCATCGCGCTCTGCAGCGACGGTAGTGAGCTTTGGGTACTTCTTTATCTCGATGCGCCAACCCTGGTCATCGGTCAGGTGCCAGTGGAAACGGTTGAGGTTGTGGAGTGCGAGCATGTCGACGAAGCGCTTGATTGAATCGGTGGTAAAGAAGTGACGCGATACGTCAAGGTGTGCGCCACGGTACGAGAAACGTGGGTAGTCGTTGATTGTGACTGCCGGTAGGTGTATCTCGCCGCCCTCGACAATGGGGAGTGCCTTGCGCAGCGTCTGCATACCGTAGAATACGCCTGCAGGTGTCGCACCTGTAATCTCGATGCCGTCGGCTGTCACGTTCATGGCGTAAGCCTCGGCATTGTCGCTGATTTCACCGGTCTTCAGTGTGATTGCGTTCTCGCACTTTACGTCTGTGACAGTCAGCTCAAGGGCTGTCTTCTCCTTGATGAATTCGGCAAGGAACTCGGCATTACGCTTCATCTCGGCATCTCCCTCGTATACGATGGCTGTGGTGCCGCTTAATGTGAATCCGTCGGCTTGCACTTCAACAATCTCCTGTGGAAGAGGCACGATACGGTAATCGGCTGTAGGCTGTTGCCTGTCGCTGCATGAGAGCAACCCGCAACAGATGAACAGCGCTGCAAATAGTTTCTTTTTCATAGTCAATATGGTTTGGTTATAATGGTTTGTTATGGTTATTTGTTTGTTACACTTATAAGCTCCACGTCGAAGCATAGAGCCTCATTGGGACCGATTGATTCTCCTGCTCCACGCTCGCCGTAGGCGAGTTCTGCCGGAATCCACAATGTTATCCTGCCACCTTTGCCGATGAGCTTCATACCCTCGGTCCAGCCCTTGATTACACGGTTCAACGGGAACTCTATTGGGGAGTCCTTGCTCTCCGGTAACATCTTCCTGCGCTCCTCGCTCATGTCGGCCCAGCGGTTGCTGTCGAACACCTTGCCCTCTCTTGTGCGGCCTGTGTAGAGCACCTTGACAACATCTTCATCCTTGTTCGCCTTGATGTTCATGTCGCCGGGGGCTTCGATGCGGTACAACAGACCCGATGCTGTCTTCTGCACGCCTTTCTGCTTGGCAATCTTCGCCAGCCATTTATCCGACTCTTCCTTGTTCTTCTGTGGAACGACGATTGTATAATAGTTCCTCATGAATGAGTTGGCCTGCTCAAGAGTAAGCATCTCCTTGCCTTCCCTGACATCATTTACAGCCTTCATGAACGATTTCTTCTCGACTTCGTATGGTGCTTTTTTCATTGAATATGCAAAGTCTGCCCCGACAAGAACCGAGACAATCTTCTTCTCTCTTGCATTGAAGACCTGGGCTGTGTCGTTGCCCATCGCTGCAATTACGCGTTGCTGCAACGATTCGTTGAAATACCCTTTGGCAACTTCATTTATGTTCTCTGGGCTAATTGTAATGCCTTCGGCCTTTATTGACTTGTCCGAAGCGAACAGCTTGTCAAGAGTTGAAATTATTGCATTGTAGTCAAGCTTCATCTGAGGAACAATCTCTTCGTGGATTGTATGGCCTATCTGCTGTCCTGTGATGTATGACAGTGTGTCAATCTTCGCTTCAGCTGCAGCGGCTTTCTCTGCCGAAAAGAGCGCGAAGCAAGCGAGCAATGCTCCAATAAAGGTTTTTCTCATATTTATTTAATTAGTTGGTTAGTGTTTGTTTGCATAAATTGACAATATACAAAAATAGATTATTTTTATTTAAATAAAAAACATTTTGCTATCTTCGCATTAAAATAACAAAGATTATAGGATTATGAAACGCGACAGACATATTTTTCAGCTTATCGAGGCGGAGTATCGCCGCCAGTTGAAAGGTATCGAGCTTATTGCTTCGGAGAACTTCGTCAGCAACGAGGTAATGCAGGCTATGGGTTCGGTGCTTACGAACAAATATGCCGAGGGGTACCCCGGCAAACGCTATTACGGAGGGTGCGAGGTCGTCGATATTGTAGAGGATATCGCAAGAGAGCGCCTGAAAGAACTATACGATGCCGAGTGGGTGAACGTACAGCCACACTCCGGCGCACAGGCCAATGCGGCTGTGTTCCTTGCGGTGCTAAACCCCGGTGACAAGTTTATGGGACTGAACCTTGCCCATGGTGGGCATCTATCTCATGGTTCGGCAGTAAACACCTCGGGTCTTATATACACTCCCTGCGAGTATAACGTGAATGCCGAAACTGGCTGTGTCGACTATGACCAGATGGAGGAGGTGGCTCTGCGCGAACGTCCGAAGATGATTATCGGCGGTGGCTCGGCCTATTCACGAGAGTGGGATTACAAGCGCATGCGTGAGATTGCCGACAAGGTGGGTGCGATACTCATGGTGGATATGGCACATCCTGCGGGTCTCATCGCTGCGGGCTTGCTCGACAACCCGGTGAAGTATGCCCACATTGTAACTTCTACAACCCACAAGACATTGCGCGGTCCGCGTGGCGGTGTAATCATACTGGGCAAGGATTTTCCCAACCCTTGGGGCAAGACAACTCCAAAGGGAGAGGTCAAGATGATGTCGCAGCTGCTTGATTCGGCTGTCTTTCCCGGTATCCAGGGCGGTCCGTTGGAGCATGTCATTGCGGCAAAGGCGGTAGCTTTCGGCGAGGCTCTGCAGCCCGAGTTCAAGGAGTATCAGGCACAGGTGAAACTCAATGCAGCTGTTCTGGCCCAGGAGCTTATGGACCGCGGCTTCGGAATCGTGTCGGGAGGTACTGACAATCACTCGATGTTGGTTGACTTGCGCAGCAAATATCCTGATCTCACAGGTAAGGTTGCCGAAAAGGCTCTTGTCATGGCCGACATTACTGCCAACAAGAATATGGTGCCTTTTGACAGCCGCAGTGCTTTCCAGACATCGGGTATCCGTCTTGGAACACCGGCAATAACTACTCGTGGCGTAAAGGAGGATATGATGCCTTTCATTGCCGAGATGATTGAGACTGTGCTGAACGCTCCCGAAGATGAGAAGGTCATTGCTGCGGTACGTGCCAAAGTGAATGAGACAATGGCGGAGTTCCCGCTGTTCGCATATTGATTTCCGATAAAGAAAGCCTTATAACAAACCATGAGCGTGTGCCGCGCACACGCTCATGGTTTGTTTATGTAATTGTTTCTCTCTGTCTCAGAATATCATTCCCACGGAAAAACTGAGGATGTTGTCCTTGCGCTCGGTCTTGAACTGTTTCTTTACTTTCGGTGCCTCGATATATTCCGAAGCATCGGTCAGTCCCATGTCATATACAAAATCGAAGAACACGTTGTGTATCTTTATTCCAAGGCCAATCTCCCAATAATAGGTCTTCTTTTTTAGAATCTCGTTGAGGTCATCATAGGCAAAATGCCTGTACTGCTGGTCATCGAGTGATGTGAACGTGAATTTTGTCCTTGGACCGGTAAAGACACTCATCCCGTACTTCTCCTGCTTTACAAATTCGTAGCCGAAGAGTATCGGTACCTGCAGACAGTATGTCTTCAGGTCGTACTGCGGTATGTTCGGGGTAATCTTCTCTATGCTGCTCTCGCGTGTATCGGTAAAGTCGAAACTGTGGCGGGTAATTCCGAACGCACTCTCTATTTGAATGTACAGCCTCCCGCGTGACAAGCGCATGAAAGGCGATACCGTATAACCTATCCTGTTGCTTTGAATTGTGTTCGGGTTGTAGGTGTAGCCTTCAATCCCGAATGTCGGGTCGTTGTAGGTCACTGCCTGGAATCCGACCTTCAGTCCGGCATTGAATTTCAGCCTCTTGTCGCTCTCCTGTGCACCGAGCAGGCAAGGGAACAGCAGCAGTATGCAGATGATGAGCTTGCGCATGTTGAGATATTGTGGCTACTTCTGTTATTTGTTCTTCTTCACGCTCCAGCCGAACTTGCCTATGAACTCGCCCAGATGAAAATACTTTCCATGCGTGTAAACGAGCGGGTCGGCTTCAGCAAGGTTCCACTCGCCTGTCTCGGGGTTGAGATAGCGGTCATCGGCCTGTACGTTGACAACCTCGGCAAGGAACATGTCGTGCGAACCGAGCGGGATAATCTGCTTCACACGACACTCGATGCTGAGCGGGGACTCCATGATAATGGGTGCCTTGACAGCTTTTGACGGGCCGTATGTCAGACCTGTTTCCTTTGCCTTGTCATAGTCGGCTCCCGAACGTACTCCGCACCAGTCGGTGGCACGTGCCATTTCGGCTGTAGTCAGGTTGATGACAAACTCTCCGCTCTCCTTTATGATAGGGTAAGAGTGTCTCTCGGGGCGCACGGATATGTAGCACATAGCAGGGTTGGTGCATGTGGTGCCGACCCATGATACGGTGAGCATGTTGTAGTTCTCGGGCGAGTCTCCGCACGTGATGAGCACTGCAGGCAGCGGGTATATCATCGTGCCCGGTTTCCAGTCAAGTTTCATCTGTGGTTATAACAATTCGGCGTCATTGATGTTCAGTTCCTTCTCGCAGTAGCGGCACTTGAGCGTACCTTCCTCACGGTTCGATACGGTAAAGTGGGTTGCCATAGGCTCGTTGTTGGTGATGCAGTTGAGGTTGTTGCACTTTATGATGTTGTGCAGCTCATCGGGCATCCTCAATTCGCGTTTCTCGACAACCTTGTAGTCACGTATGGTGTTGAGCACGACATTGGGCGCTACAACGGAAATCTTGCTTACCTCATCATCGCTGAAAAAGCGGTCGGCAATCTTTATGAGTCCTTTCTTGCCCAGCTTCTTGCTCTCGAGGTTGTATCCTATTGTCACATTGTTGCTCATTGAAGGGATATCCAACAGGTTTACCACTGCAAATAGCTTGTCGGCGGGAATGTGGTCTATTACTGTGCCGTTGCAGAGCGCCGATACCTGCATGGCATGCTTGTTGTTGTCGTTCATGGTTTTCTGACTCTTTAGATGTTTATGTCGAGCACGTCACAGATAAGTGCTTCGCGCACGTAAAGTCCGTTCTGTGCCTGCTGGAAATAGTATGCCTTGGGGTTCTCGTCAACGTCGTGCGCAATCTCGTTCACGCGTGGCAGCGGGTGCAGGATGCGCAGATTCTCCTTTGTGCCTGCGAGCATGGAGTTCGTGAGGCGGTAGCAGTTCTTTACCTTCTCATACTCCATGAGGTCGCTGAAACGCTCGCGCTGTACGCGGGTCATGTAGATGATGTCGGCACTTGCTATCACATCCTCGCTGAACTCGGTAGTCTCGGTAAACGGGATGTTGTTCTCGCGGCAGAATATGCGGTACTCTTCGGGCATGTGAAGCTCCTCGGGGGCGATGAAATGGAATGTCGGGTTGAAGTGGCGCATCGCGTGCAGCAGGGAGTGGACAGTACGGCCATACTTTAGGTCGCCGACAAGATGTATGTTAAGGCCTTCAAGGGTTCCTTGTGTCTTCTTGATTGAATAGAGGTCGAGCATTGTCTGTGAAGGGTGCTGGTTGGCACCGTCGCCGGCGTTGATGACAGGCACCGGGGATACCTCGCTCGCATAGCGTGCGGCACCTTCGAGGCGGTGGCGCATTACAATGACATCGGCGTAGCTAGATACCATCATGATGGTGTCCTTAAGGGTCTCGCCCTTGCTCGCCGAGCTTGTAGCAGCGTCGCTGAAACCTATGACGCGTGCTCCTAATCGGTTGGCTGCGGTTTCGAAACTTAGTCTGGTACGTGTTGACGGTTCAAAGAACAGTGAACCTACAACTCTTCCGTCAAGAATCTTGCTGTTGGGGTTCTTCTCGAATTTCTCGGCGGTCTCCAGAAGCGAGAGAATCTTCTCGCGTGAGAGGTCGTTGATTGAAACAAAGCTCTTGCTTTTCATCTTTGTAGCTTTTTACTGAATTATTTCTTGTAAAGATAGGGGAATTTAGTCGGTCCGGCAAAAAACTTTAGGCATATTTTTCTTTCAAAAGGCATTTTGGAGATGCGCGTGGCTTTTAATTCCGATAGCTTTCCACTTTTTGAAATATTTATATTATTTTTGCAAGACTATTACATGATTATTTGTAGAGCAGACACATCATTTGTGGTTTAACCGATAGAATATGCTGAAAAAGATACTTATAGGCCTTTGGGCTGCATTCATAGCAGGGCTTCTTGCCGTGTTCTTATATTTCTTTGCCGTGGCAAAGGGATGGGTAGGCTATGTCCCCGACATGAGCGAACTTGCCGACCCTGAGTACAAATTCGCCTCACAGGTGTTCACATCCGACGGTGTGGCTATGGGTACATGGTCGCTGAGCAAGGAGAACCGTGTCTTCGTCGAGTATGACTCGATATCTCCCGATTTGGTGCGTGCCCTCATCGCGACCGAGGATGTCCGTTTTGCCAATCATTCGGGTATCGACGCGAAGTCTCTTTTGCGTGCAATCATAAAGACGGGCTTGCTCGGACAGGGCAGTGCTGGCGGAGGCAGTACCATTACCCAGCAGCTGGCAAAACTCCTGTACACCGAGGTGTCAGGCAGCACGTTGGGCCGTATCACGCAGAAACCTATCGAGTGGGTCATTGCGGTGCAACTTGAGCGACAGTTTACAAAAGAGGAGATAATAAGCCTCTACCTTAACAAATATGACTTCGGCAACAATGCCGTCGGTATCAAGAGTGCGGCGAATGTATATTTCGGCAAATCGCCGAGCAAACTGAAGGTTGAAGAGGCTGCAACGCTAGTGGGCATGTGCAAGAACTCTTCGTTATATAACCCCAGACGTCGTAACGAGAAGACAAGAGAGCGCCGCAACGTGGTGCTCATGCAGATGGAGAAGGCCGGGTACATCTCAAAAGAGATGAAGGACTCGCTTTCGGCTCTGCCGCTTGTGCTTGACTATCATCCGGCCGACCACAAGTCGGGTATGGCGACATATTTCCGTGAGTATCTGCGTCTCTACATCAGTGCCAACAAGCCCGACAAGTCAAAGTATCGTGGCTGGCAGATGCAGAAGTATTACGAGGATTCGCTCAACTGGGAACAGGACCCGCTCTATGGCTGGTGCAACAAGAACACCAAGGCTGACGGAAGCAACTACAGCATCTACACCGACGGCCTGAAAATCTATACGACCATTGACTCGAGAATGCAGAGGTATCTCGAAGAGGCGGTGGAGGAACATATGGTAGGCTCGCTGCAGCCACGTTTCTTCAAGGCCAAGAAGGGCAAGAAGACGGCTCCTTTTACCGAGAACCTGAAGACAAGCGAGGTTGAGGAGATTATGAAGCGTGCCATGAAGCAGAGCGACCGCTACCGCACCATGAAAAAAAGCGGATACAGCGATGAGGAGATTGTAGAGGCTTTCAATACTCCAAGAGAGATGAAGGTGTTTACATACGAGGGAATGAAGGATACGGTAATGACCCCGATGGACTCGCTCAAGTACAACAAGTTCTTCCTGCGCACCGGCGTGGTTTCAATGGACCCGCTGACAGGCGAGGTAAAGGCCTATGTGGGCGGTACCGACTATAACCAGTTCAAGTATGACATGGCTGGTGTGGGACGCCGACAGGTGGGCTCTACAATAAAGCCCTTCCTCTATTCGCTGGCAATGGAGCACGGTTTCTCGCCTTGCGACGAGACGCAGAATGTGCGCCAGACGATAATAACCGAGAGCGGCCAGCCATGGAGCCCAAGGAACTCGTCGAAACAACGTATCGGCGAGACAGTTACCCTCAAATGGGGATTGCAGACATCGAACAACTGGATATCGGCTTACCTTATGAGCAAACTCAGCCCATACTCTTTGAAGAAACTGATACACCAGTTCGGCCTTCTGAATAAGGATGTGCAACCGGTACCGTCACTCTGTCTTGGCCCATGCGAGGCCTCAGTGCTTGAGATGGTAGGCGCTTATACCGCATTCGTGGGCAAGGGTATACGCACATCCCCGCTCATGGTTACCCGCATTGAGGACAATACAGGCAATGTGGTCGCTACATTCACTGCACGCAAGAGCGAGGTTATAAGCGAGGAGAGTTCCTATAAGATGATTGAGATGTTGCGCGCGGTAGTGAACGAGGGTACAGGTACCCGCATAAGGCGTGACCACAAAATCCATGCCGATATGGGCGGAAAGACCGGTACCACGAACAATAACGCCGATGGCTGGTTTATGGGATTCACTCCGTCGCTCGTGACAGGTTGTTGGGTAGGCGGCGAGGAGCGTGACATTCACTTCGACCGTATGGCTGACGGTCAGGGCGCTTCTATGGCTCTTCCAATCTGGGGCATATATATGAATAAGGTGTATGCCGACAGGAACCTGCCTTACTCTCAGGAAGAGACTTTTGATGTTCCCGAGGATTTTGACCCATGCAGAAGCCTTCTCCTGCAGAGAGAGGATGAGGATGGCGAGCCGCTTTCCAATAATGGTGTGGTTTCGGGATTTGTGGGTTCGGAGAGCTCTGTTTCCGATGAGGATGAGGAGAGTGAGGATGATGGCTTTGCCGACTTTTTCAATTGATGATTAAAACTATAATGATATGAAGTTTGTAGGTATTATTCCGGCACGTTATGCATCGACACGCTTCCCCGGCAAGCCATTGGCCATGCTCGGCGGCAAGCCTGTGATACAGCGTGTGTATGAGCAGGTAAAGGGTTGCTTTGATGACCTTTATGTGGCTACAGATGATGAGCGTATCTTCAATGCAGTCAAGGCATTCGGCGGTAATGTCGTAATGACATCCGAGGATTGCAAGAACGGAACAGAGCGTTGTCTTGACGCATACAAGCGTCTCGGTCTTGATTGTGATGTTATTGTGAACATACAGGGCGATGAGCCTTTCATCCAGCCCCGTCAGGTAAATGCGCTCATTGGGTGCTTTGATGTAGATGGTGTCGATATCGCAACACTTGTGAAGCCCTTTGAGGCTGCCGATGGCCTGGAGCGCCTTGAGTGTCCCAATTCCCCCAAGGTAGTCTTCGATGAGAGGGGCTTCGCCATCTATTTCAGCCGTTCGGTAGTGCCTTATCTGCGTGGTGTGGAGAAAGAGAGGTGGCTCGATGAGCACACTTTCTACAAACATCTCGGAATATATGCTTATCGTGCCGATATTCTTGAATCTCTTACACGACTTCCACAGTCTCCTCTTGAAAAGGCAGAGTCTCTTGAGCAGCTTCGCTGGCTCGAGAACGGCTACAGGATAAAGGTGGGTGTGACCGATATCGAAACTATCGGCATCGACACTCCTGATGACCTTGAGCGTGCAAAGGAGTTTGCCGCTGCTGTCGGCTTTAACTGGAACGATTGATGCAGCCTCCGAGGATTCAGCCCGTAACGATTGACAATCTGGCATTGCCGCAGGAGACGGTAATGCCGAATGGTGTACGCATGTTCCGTCTGGGCGGAGTGTGTAATGGCGTCGTGAGGCTCGATATCCTTTTCAGGGGCGGATACGGTGTGCAACATAAGCCTCTGCAGGCGATGTTCGTGAACCGTATGCTGCGCGAGGGAGCCGGTTCAATGAGCGCCGATGACATATCGACGGAACTCGACTATTATGGAGCGTGGATTGATGCATATTCATCGCAGGAGTGCAACCACCTGACGCTGTATACAATGTCTAAGCATTTCCGCCCTCTTGTAGCGTTGCTTGAGACAATGGTAAAGAGTCCGCAGTTCCCATCGGATAATCTCGAGGTAATAAAAAGGAACAACAAGTCACATTTCATGGTGAACAGCAACAAGGTCGATGTCGTATCCCAACGTTATTTCGAGAATTCGTTGTGGGGCGACGCTCATAGGTTCGGACGCATGGTTCAGGCAGCTGACTATGATGCCATTACCGTTGATGACCTTCGTGAATACCATGCCATGGTGTACAACAGCAGCAATTGCACCATTTTCCTTGCAGGCGAGTCCGATGAGGCTATGATTGATTCGCTGACGGAGATGTTTGGTTCTGCTCCTTGGGGCATGAGCGGCGCTCTGCCCGAGACATCTGTGCAGCAGCCCGATACAATGTGCGGCTACCGCAAGATTGAGGTCGAGGGCTCGCTCCAGAGCTCTGTGAAAATGGGATTCATGCTCCCGTCGGCTCCTTCAGCCGACATTTATAAGTTCCGTTTCCTCTCGGTGCTGCTTGGCGGCTATTTCGGCAGCCGGTTGATGAGTAACGTGCGCGAGGAGAACGGTTATACCTACCACATTGATTCGTGTCTTGACGCATACGGCAAGTTCTATGCCTTCATGATAAGCTCCGAGACGGACAACAGCTATGTGACTCCCCTGCTCAATGAGGTGCGCAAGGAGTTGTCGCGTCTGGTAAATGAGCCTATTCCCGAGGCCGAGGTGGAACTTGTGCGCAACTATATCCTCGGGGAGTTGTGCAGGGAGTATGAGGAGCGTTTTACAAAATCCGAGGCGTTCATAAACGCCTGGCTCTCGGGCGAACCGTTCGGGTCGGTCAATGATTATATCGAAACGGTAAGGATAGTTACGGCTGCTGAGTTGAGTGAGATTGCACGCCGTTATCTTGCCGATACATCTTTTGTGGAAATTGTGGCAGGCGATAAAAGCTAAAATCTGCCCGCGCAGTGGAGTTAAAGCGAAAAACAGCGCATCGGTTTTTGAAAAATAAATAGTTCATAATTGTAGTTTCTCAACTTTGTTATTATCTTTGTATTTGATGCAGAGGGTGTGCACAGCTGCTTGGATGCTTCGCGAATGGCATTTTCCCGTCGAGTGGCCTGGTGGTGTGGCGTGTACGTTGTATGAATGGGACTTTTCTCTGCACTATAATGCAGTATGTTCAGAAAGACAATAACGACAATATCAATATTCCTGTTGCTTGGGGCCTCTTCCCAAGCATATTCACAATCCTTTATAGAGAACGTCAAAGAGGGCTTCTCTTCGCTTTTCAAGGGTAACAGCAATGACACGGTATCATCTGGCAAGGCCAAGGGCAAGGTCGTTGCCATGACCCTCAAGGACGGTACCGTCTATGTCGGCGAGATGAAGGGCAAGCGCCCTAATGGTCAGGGTAAGGCAATATACAAGAACGGAGACATCTATGAGGGCGGTTTTCTCAAGGGACTGCGCAGCGGCATGGGTGAATACCGTTTCAAGAACGGCGAACGCTATGACGGCGAGTTCAAGGAGGGTTTCCTGCATGGCAGTGGAGTCTATACTTTCTCTGATGGCCGGAAGTATTCGGGCATGTGGGAGAGGGATGCCCAGCATGGCTATGGCCGTATGGATTACCCTAACGGCGACTGCTATTCAGGTTCATGGGCCGATGGCGAGCGTTCGGGCTCGGGCAGCTATTTCTATGCAAACGGAGCATCTTATGTAGGCGAGTGGAAGGATGACAAACGCAACGGCATGGGCACTTTCATATGGCCCGACAACAGCCGCTATCTCGGCTCATGGGTCAATGGCATGCGCTCGGGAGAGGGTATATACACCGCTCCCGACAGCACGGAGTATGAAGGCGGATGGATGAACAATCTCTACGAAGGTCATGGAAGAATGGTTTATCCCAATGGTGACACATACGAAGGTGCCTTCCACATGGGCCAGTGGCATGGACACGGAAAGTACACCTTTGCCGACGGTACATATTATGAGGGTTCTTTCAAGGGTGGCAAACGCAACGGTCATGGAAAGATGCTGTTCCCTGGCGGGGCGCTCTACGAGGGCGAATGGAAGGATGACCTGCGCCATGGCAGGGGAAAATATATCTGGGGCAACGGTGATGTCTACGAGGGTGAGTGGAAGGATGACAACATGAACGGCACAGGCATAATACGTCGCAAGAACGGCATCAAATACAAGGGCGGTTTTGTAGACGGTCTGGAGCATGGTGCGGGAGTGGCCGAGGATAAGGACGGAATCCGTTACGAGGGCACGTTCGAGAATGGTATGCGTCATGGCAAGTTTACCGTAAAGGACAAGAGCGGCAAGGTACTGCGCGAGTGCGTATATAATTCAGGAAATACAGAACAATAAAACATACAGCTATGATTTTAGATTCATTGACCAACCTCAGCGCTTACGAGGCGGTGAACCCGCACTTCGCAAAGGCTATAGAGTTCATCAAGGGTAATGACCTCAGTAAACTGCCATTGGGCCGCAACGAGATATGCGGTGACCTTGTGTTTGCCAATGTCATGGAGGTTCAGCCCAAGAGTAAGGAGGAGGCACGTATTGAGATACACCGCCGTTACATTGACATACAGATTCCTGTCTCGGGCGATGAGGTTATGGGCTATACCCCTCTTTGTGAGTTGCCCGCTCCCGATTATATCGAGAGTGATGATGCAGCTCTTTATCCCGCAGGTCTTGCAGCAAGAGACTACTTCAATGTGAAGAACGACCAGTTTGTCATCTTCTTTCCGCAGGACGGCCATGCTCCGGCAATAACTCCTGTACCGGTGAAGAAGGTGGTCGTTAAGGTCGCAGTCGAATAACGGCAATCGGAGCCCTTTGGGGCAGTGATACACCAGACGACCGGTATGTAAAATTTTGAAGAACAATAACTAACCTAATACTTTATAACAATGTTGAAACTCGTTGAACGCGACAGCTATCTGGCTCCTTATAATTTGAGTATAGAAGGACGCCACCGCTATTTTCTCAAGAGAGAGAAGGAGTTGACAAAGAACGGCCGTCAGACATTGTCTGACTTTGCCACAGGTTATCTCTACTTTGGCCTGCACCGCACATCTACAGGATGGGTGTTCCGTGAGTGGGCTCCTAACGCTACAAAGATTGTGCTCATCGGCGACTTTTCCAACTGGGAAGAGCGTCCCGAGTATGAGCTGAAGCAGCTTGCCGGCGGCGTGTGGGAAAGAAGAATGCCCAAGAAGGCACTTGCTCACGGGCAGCACTACAAGATGAAGGTCTACTGGAAGGGCGGCTGCGGCGAGCGTATTCCGGCATGGGTGCGTCGCGTGGTACAAGATGAAGCAACCAAGATATTCAGTGCGCAGGTGTGGGCTCCCGAGCAAGAGTACCAGTTCAAGAACAGGAAGTTTGTTCCCAAACGCACCCCGCTGCTCATCTATGAGTGCCACATCGGTATGGCTCAGGAAGAGGAGAAAGTTGGAACATACACCGAGTTCCGCGAGAAGATTCTACCCCGTATTGCTGCCGACGGTTACAACTGCATACAGATTATGGCCATCCAGGAGCATCCGTATTATGGCAGTTTCGGATACCATGTATCAAGTTTCTTTGCAGCATCTTCACGCTTCGGAACGCCTGAGGAACTGAAGGAACTCATTGACGCGGCTCATGGTATGGGTATTGCTGTCATCATGGACCTTGTGCACTCTCACGCAGTAAAGAACGAGAACGAGGGTCTCGGACTGCTTGACGGCGACCCTGCACAGTATTTCTACGGCGATGACAAGCGCCACCACAGCGCATGGGATTCGCTATGTTTCGACTATGGAAAGAACGAGGTCGTACACTTCCTGCTCTCTAACTGCAAGTACTGGCTCGAAGAGTTCAAGTTCGACGGTTTCCGTTTCGACGGCGTTACTTCAATGATATATTACAGCCATGGTTTGGGCGAGGCATTCTGTGGCTATGGCGACTACTATAATGCTGGTCAGAACGGCGATGCTATCTGCTACCTTACATTGGCGAACCGCCTTATCCATCAGGTCAACCCCAAGGCCATAACCATTGCCGAGGAGGTTTCGGGTATGCCGGGTCTTGCTGCTCCAATTGAGGACGGCGGTTACGGATTCGACTACCGCATGGCAATGAATATTCCCGACTTCTGGATTAAGATAATCAAGGAGCGCAAGGATGAGGACTGGAAGCCGTCGGAAATCTTCTGGGAGCTTACCAACCGCCGCAAGGACGAGAAGACAATCTCTTATGCCGAGAGTCATGACCAGGCATTGGTGGGTGACAAGACAATCATCTTCCGTCTCATTGACTCCGACATGTATTGGCACTTCAACCGTGGCGATGAGACATACATGGTATCACGCGGTATTGCGCTGCACAAGATGATACGTCTTATGACACTCTCTACAATCAACGGCGGATACCTCAACTTCATGGGTAACGAGTTCGGTCATCCCGAGTGGATTGACTTCCCGCGCGAGGGTAACGGCTGGAGCCACAAATATGCACGCCGTCAGTGGAGTCTTGTCGATAACCCCAACTATAACTACACGCTGCTGGGCGAGTTCGACAAGGCCATGATTGAGCTCATCGGCGATGTGCGCAACTTCCAGAACCGTCCTGTTCAGGAGATCTGGCACAACGACGGCGACCAGGTGCTGGCGTTCTCACGTAAGGACCTTATCTTCGTGTTCAACTTCAGCCATAACCGCTCGTTTACCGATTATGGTCTGCTCGTTCCCGAGGGCTCTTACTCTATAGTGCTCAATACCGACTCTGAACGTTTCGGCGGCAACGCGCTTGTCGATGAGACACAGACACACTTTACCCAGTATGACAAGCTGCATGCACGTCGCAAGAAGGGTTGGCTCTTGCTCTACTTGCCGGCCCGCACGGCTCTGGTGCTGAAGAAGAATAAGGAATAAGCATATGAGGAATAAAGAGGAAAAACGACTGCAAAGGGTTGTGGCACTATTCTGTGCCACACTCTTTGCTCTGTTCTCCTTTCTCTTTGTAGCAGTCTACCAGTCGCCTCTTCTCGAGGTATTGTACGATTATGTGGCGACAGGAAAGCTCGATTACAACGGTTATCTTGTCGCAGCTGTCATCTCTCCGCTGCTGACGCTTCTTGCATTGTGGCTCAACCGCATCGCCAAGTTCCAGCGCGAGTGGACAGCGATGGCCTATCTGCCGTCGGTATTGCTGCTGGCGTTCATCACGGATATCGACCGCTCGTTATATGTCGGCGGCTGGTCCTCAACCTCGTGGATAGTGATATTCTCGGTAGCCATGTTCGTATATGCTGCGCTGGCGTTCGTGCTGCAGCGTGTACTTTTCGAGAAGATAAAGAACCTGGCAATGAGTACCAACAGGATGATATGGCGCAATCTCATACTTTTTGTCATCATGTTCTGCCTGGCTGGTACCCTCTCCAATGGCGAGGAGAACTTCAAGCGCGAGGCGCTTGTAGCCTCACGCTACAAAGGCGGGGATGCCGAAGGCGCTCTTGCTGTCGGTTACAAGTCGCTCGATGCCTCGCGTGAGCTTACTGCCATGCGTGCGTATATACTGGCTAAGGAGAACAGTCTGGGAGAGCGTCTGTTCGAGTATCCGCAGTTGTACGGTGCCGAAGGCCTTTTGCCTTTTGCGCAACAGACATCGCCGTTGAGTTCCGACACTGTCGCTACGTTGCTTGGCGATACTATAAAGGAGAATGAGAATACACTTGATTACCTCAGGCGTCTGGCACATGCCGATACTCTTGCTGTTGCGGCACGTGACTACTATCTGAGTGCATTGTTGCTCGAGAAAGAGGTCATTGAGTTCGAGGCGGAGCTTGCAAGGATGTGCGGCAGCTATCGTGCCGATTCGCTTCCAAAGCATTACCGCGAGGCGCTCCTGCTGCTCAAAGAGTTCTCCAGCGAATACCAGCTGAATTTAGAGGACAGCGTGCTCAACAGCAAGTTCAGGAGTATGCGCGAGGTCGAAAGCAAGTATGACGACGCGCTCATGCGCAACAACTATGTCCGCAAAGCGTTCGGACGCACATACTGGTGGTATTTCCTTTACGGCGGATGATATGAGGCTGACTAAAAAGGCTCTTTTGTTGTTACGCTTGCCCGAAAAATACTCATTTACGCTTAGTAAACGGCGTTTTTTCGGGCTTCGCAAGCCTAAAAACAGCTCTTTTTATCCAACCTCCCTACACAGGTGGGTGACCCAAAAGTGAAATGGGTCACCCACTCATTTTCCCGTTGGAAGATGTCTTCAACTTTGCAGTCGAATATCCTTGCCATTTTCAGTGTGTTTCTTCTGCTTTTTTCCTAAATTTGTGTCTGAATATAATATTAAGGTGTTATGAGTGCTGATGACAGGCTTTTCACGCGCAGCTACATATTCATGTGCCTGGCCAATTTCCTTACTGCGTTTTCATTCTTTCTCCTCGTTCCCACGTTGCCGTTCTATCTTGTTGATACTTTCGGCCTTGAGCCCGACATCGTAGGTCTTGTGCTCTCGTGCTATGTGGTGGCAGTGCTCTGCATACGACCGTTTGCAGGGTTCATAGCCGACATGTTCCCACGCAAGAAAGTTTATGTGATATCATATATCCTGTTTGCCCTTGCGTTCGTGGGATACATGTTCGCCTTTACCGATATAATAATGTTCATTATCCTTCGGGTGCTGCATGGCTTTGCCTTCGGTGCGCTCAATACCACAGGAAACACGCTTGTCATTGATATCATGCCCTCATCGCGTCGTGGCGAGGGGCTTGGCTATTTCGGTGTCACAAACAATCTGGCAATGGCATTCGGCCCCATGACCGGCCTGTTCCTCATTGACAGCGGCAACTATGGACAGCTGTTCTTTGCCGCGTTGCTTGTAGCGTGTGTGGGGTTGTTGTTCGCTACGCTGGTCAGAGTAAAGTGGCGTCAGCCGCTCGAGAATGTAGGCAAGGTCTTTTCAATAGACCGCTTCATACTGCTTGCGGGAATACCCGCGTCGCTTGCCTTCTTCATGCTCGCCATCCCTTATGGAATGACATCGAGCTACATTGCCATATACGCCTCCGAGGTAGGCATTGTCAATGGAGTGGGGCTCTTTTTCACTGTTCAGGGTGCGGGTCTCATAGTGTCGCGTCTGCTGTCGGGAAAGAGAGTCGATAAGGGCTTCATCACGCAGACCATTTCGCTCGGAATTGTCATAGCCTTATTTGGCGTAGTGGGCGAAGCGATGCTATCGCTTGTATGCGGGTTCAGCATGGACATGGGCTACGTGCTCTATTTTCTCTCGGCATTCCTCATAGGCTACGGTTTTGGAACCATATTCCCCGCGTTCAATACTTTGTTCATAAACATGGCGCCCCATTCACGTCGTGCAACGGCAAACGCCACATACCTTACAGGCTGGGATGTGGGTATAGGTGCCGGAATGCTGCTTGGCGGCACATTGTCGGTAAATGGCTATTCAGGCAGTTTTGCTTTTGGCGCGATACTTGTTTTTGCAGCATTGATATACTTCGTAACCTTCGTGGCGAAGCATTTCCACAGGCACCGTTTGAGATAGCAGAAAGTACGTCTCGGGCTCGTTTTACTTTTTCGCAGTTTAGTTGTTTAAGAACAGAGAATTATTGAAAAAAAACTCCCAGACATGATAAAAAAGCACTTTTTGTTTTGCTTTATAATTTTTTGGGGATATATTTGCATAGTGCTTGAGACAATAGCACAATGATAGTATAGTTTTTTCTTAGTTGTTTAGTAAATGTTGGAAGTATCTCTTTGTGAAAAGGGGTACTTCTTTTTTGTAAGAAAAGAAGTACCCCTTTCGATAAAGCACGCCGCGATTGGTCACGCGTAGTACAGGCGTAGCTTGTACCGCGTGGGTCGCGTAAAAGCGTGCTTTGTCAAAATGCCCACGGGTAAGAAAAGAAGTACCCCTTTAGACGACACTTGCAGCAAAAGGTCAAGCGTAGTGTGGCTGTAAGTCACACCGCTTGGGTTGCGAACAGCAAGCGGAGTCAAAATGGGTTTTGCAAAAAGAAAAGAAGTACCCCTTTCGATAAAGCACGCCGCGATTGGTCACGCGTAGTACAGGCATAGCTTGTACCGCGTGGGTCGCGAAAAAGCGTGCTTTGTCAAAATGTCCACGAGTAAGAAAAGAAGTAACCCCTTTCGATAAAGCACGCCGCGATTTCTCCCATGCTTTTATGTAGTCGGGATTTGGACTTGTTTTGTTGATACTGTGGTGAAGTCAATAGAAAGAGTTTGAATCTACCTTTCTACAATTATGCTGTCATTTACTATTTCTTGAACATATCTTTCAGTGAGTGCAATTGCCAGATTGGGTAGTTCCAGGTCTCGGATTTCGATAATCTGTGAAAACGTATACAGTTCTTTACTTTCCAGAAATAAGCCTTAAGATACTCCAGTCTTGTTGTTGTAATGCTATGCTCGCCATATTGGCCAAAATTGCCGTAAGTCATAATAATGCGAAAGGCTTTTTTTGCCATATTCTTGTCTCTTTTTGAGATTTCGCACAATGCATACTCTTTTGGCATACCAAGATAATCTGTCGCAATGGCAGTTACAACCTTGTATGTCTCCAATAGCTGCAGTTCTTTTGCATACTTTATAAATAACCCTTTGTCAATGTCTTTCTGGTGTTTGTAAACAAAAAGTATCCAGTCACAGACCTGTCTTAACCCAAGTCCCGAGAATATGATGTGTCTTAGCATGTGAGACAGTAGTTGCAGGGAATTTGCAAGCGGTGGAAGAACTGCAATATGTATTTCATCTATTGTTGTTTCAGCGCTTGATGTTTTGAGTATTGATGAGATTATTTCATTATATCGTTTTTGCAGTCTTTTTGTGTAGAACGTTGCGCACTTCTTGTGTATCTCCAACTTGAAACCCATATATTCTGTTTCGTAGTCTGCATCATCAGGGTTTCCTTCAATATTATGTCCTCTTGAGGTAAAGTATTCAATTGCTTTGTCAAAATCCTGTGGAGCAAAGTAAATATCAATGTCCCCACAGATACGATGTTCGGGAATGGGGTAGTTGTGAGCAACACCCTGTCCCTTCAGGAGGTATAAGGTGAGATGTTCTTTTTTTAGCTCTGCATCAAGGCTTGTCAGAGCATTATTCATTTTCTTGTTCTGCTTCTCAATTATTTTTTGTAAAACAATCCACTGCAAACGTTGATTGGTGTCAGGCTTGTATTCGTTTGGCAGCATTGCTATTGCGTCTAACATGATGCCGCTTACGGTCTGCTCCTTGGATATTGCATAAATCTCGTTCCATTCCTCATCCGAGATGATATGCTCTATTTTAGCCGGAGTATTCCAAATAGCACTTCGCAATAATGCAAAGAATAAATTTTCAAGCCTGTTCATTCTGTGATATTGATGGTATCAATGTTTGAATTTAGTAGCAATCAATTCATATATCTTGTACGGATATCTAAGACACAAGATAAAGAAGTTAGAGTAGACTCCATTATCCTTCATGGCATGTAGATGGTCTTTCATTATCTGCCAACGGCTTCCAAAGTTCTCGGTCGATGCTCCTCCTGTGCGCATAGTTACAAAATCACGCTGTATGTATTTCGTAACAATGCGGTTTACAAATATATAACGTAACAGGCATTCGAAGTCTGCTCCAACTTTGTATTTAGTGTTGAATGCCCCATACTTTGTATAAACCTCGCGCTTGCAATAGAATGAGGGATGTGCAGGCATAAGTCCAATGCGCATGAGGCTACGTTTGAATATAGCCGATGAGTAGTAGCGTACGCATTTCTCAAGGTTATCACTGTTTACAAAATGTATGTCGCCATAGACAGCATCAATGCTCTTGTCCTGCATTGTATTTGCAACTGTTGAAATTATGTCATTCGAGGTAAAGAAATCATCGCTGTTAAGAATACCGATGATATCCCCGGTTGCCATTGCAATGCCTTTGTTCATGGCATCGTACAGTCCTTTATCCTTCTCGCTTACATAGCGCATCCTACCGCCGAACTTAGGCTCATACTCCTTTATTATGTCAACAGTACAATCCTTTGATAACCCGTCGATAACAATATATTCAATATCGTGGTATGATTGTGCAAGAACCGATTCAAAAGTGTCCCTTACGGTTGCCGCACTATTGTAGGTTGCTGTAATGATGGATATTCTCATGTTAATAGTATTACAATAACTATACCAGCCTTATTGCCCCACAAATTTAGTGATATTTCCTTATAAAACAAAAATGGGAATGGTCAACTTTATGATGCCTAATAAAATTGTCTGCTTGTGTACGATTATCAGAGAATTATCACAGAAAGTCCCTCAACTCTTTTCTCAGAATCTCTCTCGAGGTAAATATACGGCTCTTGACAGTTCCTAACGGCAGGTTGAGTATTACTGCAATCTCGTCATATTTGTGTCCCGTCACCAGTAGTCTTATCATTTTGTCATATCCGTCGGGCAAGCGGTCAATTGCGTGGTATATGTCGTTCACCTCGCTTTCTGCACTGCAAGGAGCGTATGTCATCTCCCTGTAGAAACAGCTGTAATCCTCTACCGTCGTTATGTTCTTCTCGTGGTCTGCGTTGTTAAGGAAAGAGTTCCTCATGATTCTCTTCGCCCAGCTCCTGAATTTCGATATTTCCTTGTATTTCTCCTGCTTTATGAGAATCTTCAGGTTCGTCTCTTGCAGCAGATCCTCGGCCCTGGTGTTCTCACGTGTCAAAGCTTTTGCATACATGGATAGTTCTGCTTCTATTTCGAGCAGCTTCTCATCAAAGTCTGTCGGTCTCACTATTCTGCTTTTTATGTATAATAAATACTATCACTTGCAATATAACACTAGAAGTGCCCGTTTTGTTCGCAGAACCGTGATTTTTTTAAAAATAATCTGTTTGGGTATCTGGCGGCGTTAAAATTATGCCATGCAATGATACTATTTGTCGGGATAACGTTTAATGTTTAATGTTTAGCGTTTAGCGTTTAATGTTTGATGTTTAATGATGGGTCAGCTTGCCCATGACAACAACCACGTACCTGTCATTTCTACCGTAGGGGCGGGGTCAGCCCTCCCATAAGCGACGAGGGATTTTTAAACTCGCGTACTTGTACCGGGCGCCCCTCTTTACTCTTTGCTCTGTACTCTGTAAAAGGCGTTATTTGATAACCTCATTGAAGAATTCCTTAAAAAGCAGTATCCTGTCCGAATTTTTATTATTGAACAGCAGGTGTTCAAAGTCTTTTTTCTTTATGCTCAGATTTGTTGTCTTCAACAAGCAGTCCACAGCAGTCTTCAATTCTTGTGCCGTTCCAATCCCTATTCGCTTTTGTAAGAAAACATAGTTAGGCTGAGTTAGTCCTAGCAAGAACATTGCATCATAGAAATCCCGCCCCTTGCTGCGCTTGAGTAATGCTGAGAGTTTCATTGCGCACAGTACATCATCAGGAGGTACCGGGAGCGGGAAAAAGAATCCGCAGCCTTTTACGTTTACTATTTCAGGAGTGTATTCTATCTCCTGGTCCTGTGCCTCAATCTTTACAAGGAAACGTTGGTCGCGGTGTCCTGTCAGCCCCAAGTCAAAAAGCAGTCGGGGAAAATATATGTTACGCCTGTATGCTGTCAGTTTTTCATTCTCCCTGTCTTTGACAACAGCATCCAGCCCGCTCCTTTGCAGAAATACAAGAATATCGTCGGTCAAAGTCATAAACTCCTCCTTGCTCATGTTTTTGCAGTCAAAGTCAAGATTTTCGGAGAAACGGTCAATACCTTTTATCAGGCGCAGGTTTGTTCCGCCAATGAAAGCAAGTTTCCTTGCATACGGCGTGGTCGATATAAAATCAAGAATCATAAACTGAATGTACTCCTTCAGCATGTCCTTGCTGAATTGTGCATTATCCCTGATTTGCTGCGGGAAGTATCCCCTTATAAAGTTCATATCTATCATACCCCGAATATTTTGGTTAATCTTGATACTCTTCTTTCCAATGTCTTGCTTGCGAACATGCCAAGGTAATGTTCCATTTTGCTATAATTGAACTCTTCCAGCATGTAAGACTCATCCAGACGCAGTTCTTCCAGTTCCTCAATGCTATCGTAGAATGGATAAAGGTAAAGCAGGTCCAGAAGTGCCTTCTCGGGAGTTGCCATCATCAGGGTCCTGTTGCCGGCTATTTCGTGTGGTTCGTACCCGAACATCAAGCTACTCTTGATATTCTTGTAGGAGTATTCTCCAAACCTGTTCCCGAAAAACATTGTTTTCAAGGACGAGACACTTGTTATCTGTACCACCGACTCGGGTATCATCCCGTAGAACGATAATGCTGTATGAAGGCTTATATACGAAGGCCTGTAAATCCGGTTGGCTATGTAAAGAGCAAAATCGGGAGTTTTCATGTATTCCGCAAACGCAAAATAACCTTGCCGCAGCCTGACAATCCAGCCGCGTTTGCTCCATCTTAACAGGTTGTTTCTGTCAAAACCGGGGTTCCATGCATACACTTGTTGAGTGCTGAAACATCCCAAATCGAAGAACTGCTCTTTAAAATCAATGTAGTTCATTGCTTTTTTATTTCCGTAATGCTGCAAAAATAATGCATTATGGAAATAAAACCAAATATATCAGCCAATAAATAATTATTGGACCGTAGGGGCGGGGTCAGCCCGCCCAAAAGCGATGAGGGAATTTTAAACTCGCGTACTTGTAGCGGGCGCCCACAAGGGGTGCCCCTACAGTGCGGTTGCTTTTTCCACTTTGACGACACTCACAGCCGTAACCCACGCGGCACGCTTTGTGAATCAGATAGAAATGTGAGAACAAGTTTAAATAGTTTAAATTTGATTTTTTTTCTTTTGTTATAATTATTCTTTTAGATTAAAAACTATTAAATAATATTGATAGTTTTGATTTTTTCATAGTTTTGATTACTTTTGAGTGCTGTTATTATTGTTGTGATATGAAAAGAAAAATTACAGAAAAACTTATTGCTTGGAAGAACAATGCCAATCATAAGCCATTGGTTCTTCAAGGTGCTCGACAAGTCGGTAAATCTTATACGCTGGAAGAATTTGGAAAAGAATATTACAACAATTATGTGCGTGTAAGTTTGGACCTTGTTCCAGATGTGAGAAATTTTCTGAAGGAGAACATCAATCCTTTAGAGATTATTGCATATCTTGAATCTTTGTATAATACCAGAATTGTTCCGTATGAAACACTGATAATCTTAGATGAAATTCAAGATTGCAAGCGTGCGCTTCTTGCCCTGAAATATTTCCAAGAAGAATACCCGCAATATGATATAGTCGCAGCGGGTAGCCTTTTGGGAGTTGCAGTGAATAGAGGTAAGGATGCAAATGGATATGATTTTGAAGATACTTCTATTGTAAGGAATGAATCTGAAGAAGAATTCTCATTCCCGGTTGGAAAGGTTGACGAGTTGACGCTATATCCTATGGATTTCGAAGAGTTTCTTTGGGCAACAGACAACCATGTGTTGGCCTCAAAAATTCGAGAGCATTATATCAAAGACGAAGCCATGCCGGAATCTGTGCACAAAATGGCTCTCGATTTGTATCAGAAATATCTTGTTGTGGGGGGAATGCCCGAATGTGTCAAAAAGTTTGTCGATACTTATAGCTACATTGAGTGCCGTGCTGTTCAGCAAGCGATATTGAATGGTTATGATGCAGATATGAGCAAATATGCTACTCCTGCAACAGCCGTAAAAATTCGTGCATGTTGGAATTCAATACCGGCTCAGTTGGCAAAGGAAAATAAAAAATTTCAATATAAACTAGCCAAGAAAGGTGGCACGGCTAAAATTTTTGGCGAAGCTATAAATTGGCTCATCCTGTCCGGAATTGTCTTGAAGTGTCGGTTGGTCAGTCACGGCTATATTCCTTTGGCGGCCTATGAGGATGATAGTGATTTCAAGATATACGTATCAGATGTCGGGTTGTTGGGTGCCAAGGCTCAAATGCCTGTTCAGATGTTGCTGAATGCTGTAGACACTGACAACACATTCCTCGGTTCTGTGGTGGAAAATTATGTAGGGCAGGCTCTGAAGTCTAATGGGATGGATCTTAGATATTGGAAAAACGACAACACGGCAGAACTCGAATTTGTAATTCAAGATGAACTTGATGTCATACCTGTAGAAGTCAAGAAGGGTGCTAGGGTAAAAGCAATAAGTATGAATTCGTTTGTACAAGGATACCAAAGCAAGATTGCCTATCGCATCTCCAGTAAAAACTTTGGTGTTGGAAACAATATTAAATCCATTCCATTGTATGCTGTTTTTTGTATTGATTTTAAGCGATAGAAATTGTCGCTGAAGGTCTGTGTATTAGTGATGCCGGCCACAGCGCAAAGCATTAAAACTATTGTGTATACTTTTCTCATCTACTTTATGATTCTACTGCGAAGATAACACAATTTAGTGGAATAACGTTTAATGTTTAATGTTTAGCGTTTAATGTTTGATGTTTAATGATGGGTCAGCTTGCCCATGACAACAACAACGTACCTGTCATTTCTACCGTAGGGGCGGGGTCAGCCCGCCCAATGGAAACAAAACAAATGAAATAACAAAAGGAAAGAAAGACAGAAGGACAAAAGGACAAAAGAAATTTAATACCTAGTGTACATGGTGAAAATAAATG
>JAFXGX010000022.1 GCA_017536695.1 Bacteroidaceae bacterium
GCGACATCCACAAGCACCGTTCCCGGTTCCATGAGTGCCAACATATCGCGTGTAACAAGTTTAGGGGCCTTTGCACCGGGAATAAGTACAGAGCCCACTACAAGGTCGGCGCTCTTGAGCTCCTCACGGATATTGTATTCGGAAGACATGAGTGTCTTCACATTCTTGGGCATCACATCGGCAAGATAGGCAAGGCGAGGCAATGACACATCGCATATCGTCACATCCGCCCCCATGCCGGCGGCTGTTCGTGCTGCGGCTGTTCCCACAACTCCACCTCCAATGACAAACACCTTGGCAGGCTTTACACCGGGCACGCCACCCATGAGCTTGCCCTTGCCGCCACGCGGACGCTCAAGGAAATAGCAGCCCTCCTGTGTTGCCATGCGGCCGGCGACCTCGGACATGGGGATAAGCAACGGCAACGAACGGTCCTTGCGCTCTACCGTCTCATAAGCACAGCAGACGGCACCACTCTCAATCATAGCCTTGGTAAGCGGCTCGCTCGAAGCAAAATGGAAGTAGGTGAACACCAACTGCCCTTTGCGCACGAGCTTGTACTCGCACTCGATGGGCTCTTTAACCTTTACAATCATATCGGCGGAGGCATACACCTCCTCTATTGTGGGGAGTATCTTTGCTCCTGCGGCGGTATATGCATCGTCGCTGAATCCGCTGTTCACACCTGCAGTAGCCTGCACATATACAACGTGACCGTTCTTGGTCATCTCCTGAACACCTGAAGGCGTCATTCCGACGCGGTTCTCATTGTTCTTGATCTCTTTGGGAACACCGATAATCATAGTTGTAAAGTTTAAGAATTATTGTAATTGTTTTTTCCTTACTGCCATTCGTGGTCAGTCAAGAGATTCTTCACTACGTTCAGAATGACAATACAGGTAGTTAAAACGGACAATCTCTTTACAGAGAGTGAAAGTAGAGAATAAATGCAAGAAATGAAAGAATTGTTCCTTAAAAAAATTAAAAAAGGTATCTAAAGGAGTTATGATTAATAATGTAAATACGTAGTCAACATAAAAACAGTGGCTGACACTCGGTCAGCCACTGAGGTTTGCTTACTTATCTTTTCTTATAGAACATCTTTACAGGCTCATAACATACATTGTCATATTTCTCGAGCACTGTACCCTTATCGGTGTCGAACACCCACACGCTGCCGTTCAGGCCTTCCTGGTCGGGCTCATAGAATGCAACGTATGTCTTCAGGTGGTCGGCACTTATTTCAAATGCTGTTATTATTGCACTGTCGCTACCCACTGTAAGGAGCGTGGGGGCGGTTGCCAGACCAGCGAGGTTGGTGTTGTAGTTCCAACGGCGCACCTTGTTGCCGTCGGCAAACAGCAACGAATAGAATGTCTTGTTAGCCACGCAGGGTGTTGTAACCTTGAACGGGCTGTTTGCAAGAGCACCCTGAGTAGTGTTCGCGGTGGTGAAGGTAGGCTTCATTTCAACATAGTCATAGCCCCAGAAGTCGGTATACATAACTTCACTGCGCGTAATCGGGGTATTCGCGAGATTGGAGATTACAAGGAACTCCTGACGGTCACCGGCAGTTGTCTTCTGGGCCTGTGTCATCTCGATCTTTGCCATTGCCACGAGGTCGCGGTTGTTGAAGTAGTTCTTGTTCTTGAAGAGCGAGTCGCTTGCCATAAGATGATACTCGGTACTGCAATAATAGGGGCCATAGCCGTTGTATATCTGCGCAAGAGCCTTGTTCTCCTGGTCCCACAGAAGTATATCGTAGCCGCTACCGCTGTTCACGATACACTTCTGCGCATAGGTGGACTGCAGCTTGCGTGGCTTTGCCACTGCCGACTCTGTTGTCGAGAACTCATATACCTTGCCGTTCTCGCAGATGATGGGATACGATGTACCGGAATAACCGGTAGCAGGAATACCAAGGATTGTGGGCTTGAAGTCATCGTACTCGGGCACAGTGAACATATTCTCCACAACAAGTGTCTTCTCGTTGAGGTAATAGATTGTAGGCAGGTCGCCACGCTCACCCCCACCCTGACAGGCAACAATAAGGTTTCCGCTGCACTGTACCACATCGGCAGCACCGGCAGCAAAGAGCATATCGGGGTTGTTCACCGCAAAGCAGTCACCGGTGGTGAAGGATGCCTCCTCGCCCTCGACAGGCTTCTGCATGAAAGAGAGCATTGAGTTGCCCTGCGCATCCTTGCTGAGCAGTGTTATACCCTCCTCGTAAGGGGAGTTCACGAACACCACGAATGGGAAGAAACTCTTGCCGTCCTCGTTCTCCACAATAAGACGGCAGTTGTACTTGCCCAAGGTCGTACCCACAAAGTTGAAGGCCTCATCGTTGGAGTAAGGCGCAAGGTTTATCTCCCAGGTATATGTGAGCGGTTTCTCCTTGTTGCTCTGCGTAACCACGGGGGTGATGACAAGAGTCTCGTTCTTGTCGATATTGTATATGCTGTCGATACCCGACTCTATCGTTATGTGCGAGAGCGGACGTGTAGCATCGGTGGTGTCATCGCTGAAACAGGCCACCATCAAAGGAAGCACTGCCAGCATTAAGCACAATTTTAATATTCTCATATTCTTTCCTTTATTCATTAAACAAAACCTATCACGACACCACGGCGTACGGGTCGGGGAAATCAAACGGGAAGTCGGGGAACTCGGCCAGTATACCCTCCCTGTTGGCAGGGTCATTGAAGAAGTCATACATCTTTGAGTAGATATACTTTACAAAGATTGTACGGTACTGGTAAGGGTCGCCGTAAGGTATGTGCTCAAGGTTCTCGCCATAGACATCAACCATTTTCCTGTATGTCTCGGGCAGAATCTCCTCCACGGCGTGATAGTACTCGACCATCTTTATGAACTTGAGCGGATGCCATTCACCAAGGTACCTCTCCTGCCATACCTTCTCGCCGTGCGCATTGTACCACTCGGGCTGGTCCACGGAGTTGTCGAAACGGAACACGCGCACCTGACTGAGTGAGTCGAGCGTGGGGGTGAAGAACTCATTCTCGGCAAGCTGCAGACAAAGTTTATAACGGGTGTAGCCCGTAGCATAGCTGCCCTCGAGTTTGTCGCGGTATACTGTCACCGGTATCACTCCCTGGATAGAATCGGGCATGATGCAGGCGTCACCTATCGTAAAATGCACCCCTTCGACAGCCGTTGTCGAATCGGGCAGTATGACATAGGCTATGGAACGCTTCTCCTTACTGAGACCACCCATCACCTTTACTGGGATATTGTAGGTATACTCCCTGATTTCGACAGGAGTAACACCGAACGAATAGTTGAGTGTATCCTTTGTGAAGTAGACACCCGAATGAGAGAGGTCGAATCTCATATAATCCTCGTCGTCGCAGGCTGTAAAGAACATAATCGACGGGAGTAGCAGTGCCATAAAGGCATATCTTGTAATATCTTTAATTCTCATAATTTCATCAGTTTCGGTTCTCGAATTCAACATCAGGAACGGGGATTGAGTAGATGCCGTCAACAGGCCTGTATGTCTTGCCACCGTCGTGCGAGAGAATCGGCAGGTTCTGACGCTTCATATTGAAGTAGGTCTGTCCCTCACCTATCATCTCCTTGTAGCGCTCGTCGTTGATAACTTCGATGGTCAATTCCTTCTCATCCTCGAGCGGGTCGAGGCCACGATGCACACGCACGTCGTTGAAGAGAGCAAGAGCCTTCTCGTAGTCACTGTCGAGCAGAGCCTCGGCGGCAATGTAGTACATCTCAGGGACACGTATCATGTTTATACCGAGGATAAGGTCGGCCGGACGGTTCGACACCATATTGTTCAGCTCATATATGTCGGTGAGCTTGCACAGACGGTATTTCACATCGTCACCCACACCCGACTCGGAGAAATAGGCCATTGTGCGGAAATCGAGGCCCGCGGCATCCTTCTCATACAGCTGCATGAAATCACTGCGCAAATCAAGCGAATAGTATGATGTCACCTGCTGCAGCTTGCCGCTCACGTTGGTGTAGAAACCGGGGAAGTAGATACCGAAGATAGTCTCCTTACGTGAGAGCACGCCGGCAAGGTCGTTCACGACCTCAGTCTTCTCCTTGAGGGTATACTTTCCGTCATCGATAACCTTGAGTGCATACTCTGCCGCCTTCACGTTGTTACCCATAGTGAGATATACACGCGCCAGGGTAGCCTGCACCGCACGGAGGTTGAAGTGTATCTGACGGTCGAGCATAAAGTTGCCTGCACCCTCATGCTCATCCTCGTCGGCAAGAAGAGCCTCGGCCTCAAGCAGGTCGGCAAGGATGTGCCCGTAGTTCTTTTCAAGAGACTCGAATTCAGGAGTCTTCAGCGAGAACTCCGTTGCATAGGGGATGCCGTCGGCAGCAGGATCCACAGTATACTGGGCTGCAAACAGACGCACAAGGTCAAAGTGCATGAAGGCACGCATTCCGAGTGCCTCACCGCGGTAAACGGTATAAGGATACTCTGCCGCATTGGCCACGAGCGGAGCATCAAGAATGCTGTTCACATTGGAGATATTCTTGTACATCGCAGTCCATACGGCCTCGAAGATACCCTTTACCGAAGAGTGGCTCCACTGATAACCGCTCATGGCAGTGACACCGGTGCTGCCATAGCACCACAATGTCTGGGATAGGATTTCCAATGTGGAGAAGTGAAGCTCCTGCCCGTATAGTGCCTGCTGGCGCATCTGTGAATAGACGCCGTACATTGCATCCTCGATACCCTCGGCGGTAGAGAGCAGCGGGTCACGCTTTACCTGACCGTCTGGGGTTATGTCAAGGAAGTCGTCGCAAGATGTTGTCGTGAGCACCAAGGCACACATCAGCAATATTATATATTTCATCTTCTTCATAGTCATCAAGTCATTAGAGTGTAACATTAAGATAGAACTCAAAGCCCTGGCTGTAGAGGTAGTCTGTTCCGCGCTCAATCTTCACAGTAGAGAGACGCAGGATATCGGTAAAGTTGACTCCCAGACGCAGGTTGCGCAGATGCATACGCTTGCAGAGCCTGTCGCTGAACTCATAGCTGAAGTTGAGCGAACCGAGCGAAAGGGTATTCTCCTCCTCGGCAAAGCGGTCAGTCTGCTCGGGACGCGAAGTATCGGCAATATCCTTGTAGATAGCATGGTCTCCGGGCTGTTTCCAACGGTCGTTGAATACACGCTGGTCGGCATTGTAGTGCGGGTCGGCACCTTCGACCTTTGTCACACGGGTAGTATTGTATACCCACGCGCCCAGACGGAAATTGAAGAGCGCATAGAGGCTGAAACCCTTCCAGTAGAGGTTGGTACTGAATGTACCGGCAAACTCAGGCTCTGTATCACCAATAAGTACCTTGTCGGCCGGGTCATACACGAATGTACGCTCACCGTTGCGCTTTATGTATATCTCTTTACCTGTAGCAGGGTCGATACCGCCCGAACGCACCAGTTTGAGCGCTGTCACGCTCTCACCCTCGGCATACTGCGGCAGTGGAGTGAGATAGAGGTCGGCATTCTCCTGGTTCTCCTTGTTTATCTCCTCAAGAGCCTTGTCCACCTTTGTAATCTTGTTACGGTTCATATAACCGCTTGTAGCCAGACGCCAGTAGAAATCGTTGGTACGGAAAACATAACCGTCGAGCTGATACTCGATACCCTTGTTCTGCAACTCGCC
>JAFXGX010000085.1 GCA_017536695.1 Bacteroidaceae bacterium
GAATGACAATGTCCAACGAATTTTCATTGCAAGAGTAATTTTCAAAAATAAACCGGCACTGTGTGAGCAACAGTTGTTGTTAGCAGCAAATAAGGATAAAGAATGGGGGATGTTTGAGCGGTGGATTATCCTGTTGCTGTTATTACGTGAATAGCGAGTTACCCCATTCCCTTATTTGCTGCGTTAAGACAACAACGGCAAGAATAAAACGACCGAGGGATGTTGCTTGCAACTCGCAAGCAAAGTTTTATTCGACTTGTAAACTTTGTGCCGGGCCTTTTGGTCCTTTTGGGCGCCAAAAGGACATGACAGAACGACAAAAGAAAAATACAAGACAACAGGTTAAGGGTGAGTATTTGATAGAACCTAAGAGCTATATCAAAGAGGCTGACTAAAAAGGCTCTTTTGTTGTTACGCTTGCCCGAAAAATACTCATTTACGCTTAGTAAACGGCGTTTTTTTCGGGCTTCGCAAGCCTAAAAATAGCTCTTTTTATCCAACCTCCCTACAATGTGGGTGACCCAAAAGTGAAATGGGTCACCCACATGTTATTTTGCCTGTTCTTATTCGAATTTAATCGCTTTTGTAGGCTCAATCCTCGAGATTATCATTGACGGCAGGACAAGCGTTGCCACCGACACCACGAACATAACGATGTCCATCGGCACAATGAGCCATGTGAATTCAATGGGTACGCGGTCCATGTAGTACATCTCAGGGTCTATGGAGACAATCTTGAACTGTTGCTGCATCATACATAGCACAATGCCTATCAGGTTGCCGATGATGAGGCCTTTGCCTATTATGAAACTGGCATAGTAGATGAATACCTTCCTTATTGATATGTTCTTTGCGCCGACAGCCTTCAGTACGCCAATGAGGCTGCTCTTCTCGAGGATTATTATCAGCAGTCCCGACACCATGGTGAAGGCTGCAATGGCAATGACCAGTATTAGAATCATCCACACAGTCTGGTCAAGCACGTTCAGCCATGCGAAAATCGACGGGTTAAGCTCCTCTATTGTCGGCACGGCAATCATCTCTCCGTTCCTCTGTGATGCGCTCAGCGCCACATCGCTTACCTCATCCCTCAGCTGCTCCAGCTGCGAGTAGTCGCCGATGCTTATCTCAATGGCCGATACCTTGTCGTTCTCCCAGTCGTTGATGCTTCGGGTGGTATATATGTCGGTAAACGCCATTGCCGCATCGAACTCATTCAGATGAGTGCTGTATATTCCCGCGACGGTCAGCTTGCGCGCCTTGATGCCCTTGTCAAGGAAGTATATGTTTACCCTGTCGCCCACCTCGGCGCCCGTCCTGTCGGATAGTATCTGCGAAATGACAATCCTGCCCGATGCTGTGTCACCGAACTCGGGCATTACACCCTCGACAATATGCGACTCGATGAACGAACGGTCATATCCGTTGCCGATACCTTTTATAGCAACGCCCTCGTACTCCTTTTCGCCTGCAATTATTCCGGTCTTCTGCACCTGTTGCTGTACGGCTGTCACACCATCGATGCTCCAGAGGCCCTCAAGCAGCCCGCTGTCGGCTGTCAGCTGTGTCTCTCCGCTGTCGTTGCTGTAGCACATGAGCTGTATATGTCCGCCGAAACCGAATACCTTCTCACGGACCTGCTGCTTGAAGCCCACGATAATGCATATCGATGCAATCATTATGACTGCACCTACCGTCACTCCCCACTGCGCTATCGCTACAGCAGGGCGTGATATGCGTCGTGCTCCCTTACGCGTTCCGTAGAGCCTTCGTGCTATGAACAGTTCCAGGTTCATCCTTCTATCACTTCTCCTTTAACTGCTTGCCGTCGGCAAAGGCGTTGCCCGCCTTCTCGCCTATGGTGTAGTAACCGTGGTTCACAGGGTCGTATGTTATCGGCTGCAGCTTGGCAATGTCAATCTTGCCGTCTGTGAGTATACTCTCATCTGCGCTCACGTTGATGATGTTGCCTACAAGAAAATTGCTCTCCTGGTCATATGACACTAACTCGCACTCCACAGCCATTGGCAGCTCCTCTATGAGCGGTGCGTTAACATGCTGCGACTTTACTGTGTGGAACCCCGCACGTGTGAGCTTGTCGGGGACCTTATTGCCCGAGACTATACCTACATAGTCGCAGGGCGCTACCTGAGTTGCTGTTGCCATGCTGACGGTAAATGCTCTTGTCGCAAGTATGTTCTTCGTTGTCTTGTGTCCTTCGCTAAGGCAAATACCTATAGTGTCATCGGTATATATGCCGCCCCATGCGGCAACCATGGCGTTGGGGTTGCCTTCGTTGTCATATGCTGCTACAACGAACACCGGCATAGGGTAGAGCCATGTCTTCTTTCCGAAATCCTTTCTCATAATACTCTTTTATATATGTGTGCAGGATGAATTCCCGGTACAAAAATATATCTTACTTTTTGGAATTGCAAATAATAGGGTTGTGGGTGTGGTGTGTAACGTTTAACGTGTAATGTTACTTGTAACATCGACAGCATGAGCAGCGATTGGTCACGCGAAGCACGGGAGTAATTCGTGCCGCGTGGGTCGCGGTCAGCGAGTGCTGTCAATGTGTAATGTTGTTTACAACATCGGGTTGTAGGGGCGGGGTCTGCCCGCCCATGGGCCATATCGCGTACTTGTCATCCCGACAAAGCGTAGCGCCGAGGGATCTCTTTCTTTATTCCTCGCAAGGGCGGGCTGACCCCGCCCCTACAGTTGGCTTGTATTTTTTCTTTTGTCGTTCTTGCTGTACTTTTTGACGCAAAAAGTACCAAAAACTTCGGCACTCGGAAAAAATCGTCACAAGCGCCCTTTGCTCATGCCACCATAGGTGAGCATTCGGTCGGGCGCCGGTGCTAAAGCACACTCCTTTGGGGAACTAAAGTTCCCGTCGTCGCAAACATTGCTCGCCCGCAATGGTGCCTCTTGAACTACCTGGTTGTTTTTTGGGTGCTGCGGGACTCCTTCAGTTAGCCACTCGCCACAGCGAGCGTCTAATTATCAGTCAAACAGGCCTCGCACTGTTTCCAAAAAACAACCAGGTTCAAGCTGTGGAATTTGACTCTTGCGAAATTGCTCTCGCTCGGCAAAGTAAATGAATTTCCTTTGCGCTCACTTAACCGCAATTTTAACGGTGCCGGTTATCATTGGAATTACCATTGCTAACCGTTAGCCGATAAAAATAACTTCAGGCACGTACCCCCTCACAGCTGCGCAGAGCTCCACTACAGGGGAGGTGCCGACGGCGGAGGAGTACAAAAGTGTAATGTCTATTGTTTAATGTGCGACCCCGCCCCTACAAATAACTCCCTCCCCTGAGGCACGCTGTGACAGTGCTGTTAAATATTGAAAAGAATTTTCTTCCGTTCGCTTGCATTACATTTATTCATTTTACCTATCTTAGCAAGTGAATTGAATTTTTATAACAAACCATTATGAAACTGAATAATCTTTTCTCTCTTTTGGCTCTGCTTGCCATGGTGCTTGTATCGTGCGGTAATGTGAACAAGAACACTGCAGCGTCGTCAGAAGAGACTGCCCAGGCTCAGGACAACAAGCCTGTCGTTTACATGACAAAGGAAATTACCTCCGAGGCGCTTGTCAGGATATATGAGGCTCTGGGTGTGGTGCCTACCGGCAAGGTGGCTGTAAAAATATCTACCGGCGAGCCTGGCGGACATAATTTCCTTCAACCTTCGCTTATAAAGGACTTCGTAAACAAGGTAAACGGTACTATCGTTGAGTGCAACACTGCGTATAAGGGTCCGCGATATGAGACCGAGACTCATATGAAGGTGTTCGAGGAGCATGGTTTTGCTGCCATTGCGCCGGTTGACTTGCTCGACGGCTACGGCGAGGTAAAGATTCCCGTAAAGGACACCACTTATATAAAGTATAATCTTGTAGGCGAGAATATGCTCAACTATGACTGGATGGTCAATCTCGCTCACTTCAAGGGACATGCCATGGGTGGCTTCGGCGGCGTGCTAAAGAACCAGTCGATAGGTGTAGCATCGGCCAACGGCAAGGCCTACATACACTCGGCGGGCGTTATTGCCGAGAAGGAGAAGATTTGGCAGCATACAGCCGAGCAGGATAAGTTCATCGAGTGTATGGCTGTGGCAGCGCAGTCTGTTCATGACTATTTCGAGGGTCGTGTCATCTACATCAATGTGATGAATAACCTCTCGGTAGATTGTGACTGTGATAACTCGCCGGCCGACCCCGAGATGAACGATGTGGGCATCCTCGCTTCCATGGACCCTGTGGCGCTTGACCAGGCTTGTGTTGACCTTGTGTTCAACTATCCTTCTACTGAGGATGACAATGCTGCGCCTCTCATCGAGCGCATAAATTCGCGTCATGGCATACATATCCTTGAGCATGCCGCAAAGATTGGTCTCGGTTCAAGGGAGTATGAACTGCGCAGTATAGACAAGTGATGCGCAGGTTTCTCATTACATCAATGCTCCTTGCTGTTGTGCTTGTGGCCTCGGCACAGGAGCATTGCGCTTTGCAGGAACGCGTCTCTTCGGCTGTGGAGCGCATGCTTGCCGACTATCCGCAATCGACATTGCAGGATATATACAAGAGTTTCTTTCAGGACCGTTTCGGGCCCGGTCATATTGTCCCCGACAGCGCAAAGGCTGCCGCCTATCTGAGGCGCGAGCTTTCTACAGTTGAGGATACATGTGTGCTCATGTATGAGCCTACGGGCGACCAAGGCAACTACTGCCGTGTGGCACTTGCGGCAATAACAAGCGGCAGGGTGCCGTTCGACATGTACATGAGTGCCTTCCTGCGCAGTGTGCGCGAGGTAAAGGCTGTCGATGTCGAGGCGTGGGCTGCGGAATGGCAACAGATAGAACGTATAATAAGGGGCATGGGGCTCTCCCTGCCCGGGTATGATGCCGATGCTGCCGCCATTGCAGGGCTGCTTGCCGAAGGGCACTACGCTGTGCATCACAGCCGGCGGTATAATGAACATTATGCACCGCATTACCGCATAATTGCGAAGGACATTTTCGAGGCAGAGATACTGCCGTTGCTTAGATAGATTATGGATAACAGGAATATTATAATTAGGGAGGCTACACTTGATGATGCCCCGTTGGTGGCGAAGGTAGTGCTCATGGCTCTGCACTATGATGAGTCGCACCCGTTGTATGATATATTCAAGGAACTTGCTGCGCGCACCGATGCGCAGTACAGCTATTGTAATGCACTTGTTGCCGAGGTTGACGGCACTGTAGCCGGTGCGATAGTGGGGTATGACGGTGCACGCCTCTACGAGCTGCGCGAACCGCTGCTTGCTCTCATCAAGGAACGTCAAGGTGGCGTTATTGATATTGAAGATGAGACATCGGCGGGGGAGTTCTATCTTGACTCGCTTGCCATCCTACCACAGTTCCGCGGTTGCGGAGTAGGGCGCATGCTCCTCGATGCGGCCGCCGAGAGGGCTTTTGCCGCAGGACATGAACGTGTGGGGCTGATAGTGGATTTTGACAATCCCCGTGCCGAGGCTCTTTACTCCTCGCTCGGCTTCGAGCGTGTGAACCCCACCACATTCCTTGGGCACAACATGTGGCACATGCAGAAACGTAAAGATAATATGCATCGCACTATCCTTTAGTCTTCTTTAGCCCCTTTAGTCCCCCTTAATTGTTAATTGAAGATGATTGAACATTTACTGCAACCGCTTGTGTGCGGGCGTTTCATGAGCGATGCGCGTTACCGCGAAGGGCATTTGCGCGTGGTCAACGCCCTGCCTTGCCGCCGGGTATTGGGGTTGCATACTCCCGAGATGAAACAGCTTGCCCGTCAGCTCTCGCGTGGCGGTGGCGAGGCCGTGATGCCCTATGGCGTGCACAGCTGCAGTAACGGTACTGGGATTATACGCTGTTTTGAGCAGGTTCCGTCAGCAACACTCTCTCATGAGGAACTGATGATATGGGGCTTCCTCATCAACCTTGAGAAATGTACACCAGAGCAACATTTTGCAATGCTCACGAACTATGTCCCGCTGCTTGATAACTGGGCTGTGTGCGATGCCTTCTGTGCCAACGCAAAGTGGATGGCGAAGGCCGATAAGGAGCAACTTTGGAGCTTCCTGCAGCCATGGTTTGCCTCGGAGCGCGAGTTCGAGGTGCGTTTTGCCATTGTGGCATCCATGTGTTACCTGCTCTGCGACGGGTGGGTCGAGAGGGTGTTTGCACGGATAGAGGCACTGCGGTTCGATGACATAGTGTCGCAATACCGTACAATAAAAGGCAAACCGAAAACTGCGCAGGAGGGTAGTGTGCAGGGCGCTTCTCCCTACTATGTGCGCATGGGTGTCGCTTGGCTGCTTGCCACGGCGCTTGCAAAGTTCCCCGAGCGCACCCGCTCTTTCGTGCGCGACTCGCAACTGCCAACCGATGTCATCAGACTATATGTGCGCAAGGCTCGCGAGTCGTTCCGCACCCGTACGGTCCCGGCTCTGTAATCAGAGCCCGAAGCTACAGCTGATGTAGCCGTAGTAACGGTTCTCAACGCCGTCGGCCTTCGGGATTGACATCCTGAAATTGGGCGCAATCTTTATGTATCGGCCGAGCTTGAACTGCGCTCCTGTTATTATCGCAATCTCATCATTCTGTTCGTTCCAGTCATCGCCCGACATCAGTCCATCTGTGCGGGCATATATGTCGAGCCAACGGTTGAGCGTTCCTGTTGCGTAGAGCGAGAAGCCGTAGAGGTTCTTCCCTGCCATGCGGTTGCTGTTGCGCATGATGTTGTATTCAAGAGCCACCGAGAAATAGCGGTGCCTGTAGCCCGCGAACATAGCATAGTTGACGATATCCTTTGCTCCGTCACTCCCCTCGTTAATGCTTGCGTACAGGCGGAACGACATTCCCCTGAAAGGAGTTATTGTTGTGCCTATGCCGTACAGCAGCCCATCTTCTACCTGTACTTTCCTGAACCCTTCGCCGTTGGCTATGATTACATCTGCCTGAATCCATTTGGCAAAGTGGTACGAGGCCGAGATACCGAGGTCGGCACTGCTGCCGAACCCGTATTGGTCCTGGAACGAGTTGTATACGTAGCGGTATCCCCAGAAATTCTCCTGGTAGTTGAATTGTGTGGTGGGTATGAGACCGCCATTGAGTGTGAGCCATCTCCACTTCCAGCCGACAAAGGCGTTCTTTATGTAGGCTATGCGCTGGTAGTCATTGACGTCGCTTGACTGTCCTACGTCGAGAACTCCTTTCAGCGTCAGGCCTCTGCCCGGCATGTATTCGTAGCCTATGTAGCTGCGGTCGAGAGCGAACCCGCGGTCATCGTTCACAGCACCGAACCCGCTGTGGAAATTGGTGTAAATCTGTACTATGGCACGTCCGCGTGCTTTCTTTTCCTTTTCTTGAGCATTGATGCCTATGCAGAGAGCCAGCAGCAACGCTGTAATGATGTTGATTCTGGCTCACCTGCAAAAGTTGGGGGGCTGATATAAAAATGTTATCTTCGCATCATAAATAAAAGTATGATGCAAGACGAAAATATATTGTTGGAACTGGCCCGTTTGATACTCCCCTCGGGGTTTGTTGAGAATTTCAAGA
>JAFXGX010000086.1 GCA_017536695.1 Bacteroidaceae bacterium
ACGCGATGAAAGAACATGATAGAACGACTACAAAAAGAATACAAGATAACAGGTTAAGGGTAAGTTTGTTGAAGAATACAAAAATTCTCATTCCTGTTCATATACTATCTCAAGAAGTATCCCCACAATTTTTGCTAGTGAGCCACTGATACCACTTTACTCACTTAGTCCCCTTAACATAAAAGCGAGGTTTTCATTCGAAAACCTCGCTTTTAAGTATTCTTGGCGCAGATTATCTACGCAAGCCAAGCTTAGCGACAATCGCACGGTAACGGTTGATATCACGGTCCTTAAGGTAGTTAAGGAGTGAACGACGCTTACCAACAAGCATTGTCAAAGCTCTCTGTGTGCTATAATCTTTACGGTTCTTCTTGAGGTGCTCCGTCAAGTGGGCAATACGGTATGAGAACAAAGCAATCTGGCTCTCTGCTGAACCAGTATCAGTGTTAGACGTTCCGTATGTGCCAAAGATCTCTTTCTTTTTCTCTGAATCCAAATACATGATTTCGATGTTTTAAGTTGTTAAAAAATAAATTCTTTGGCCGACAAATGAATGCGCCTGAGCGCACTATGTTGCCAACGCGGATGCAAAGATACAACCTTTTTTCTTAATGACAATCACTTTTCCGTTTTTTTTGAAGAAACAAGGGAAGCAACATACAATAATGGAGGCATAAGGAACTATTTTATATGTAAAGATTAGAGAATTGTTACGTTTTTGTTGTACCTTTGTCAAATGGATATGCCTAATGGGGCATATCAGCTTTTGGACACTAAAGAAAACAGTTTACGACATATGCAGAACATACGCAACATTGCTATAATCGCCCACGTTGACCATGGAAAGACTACCCTCGTAGACAAGCTTATGCTTGCCGGCAACCTGCTCAAGGAGCAGGATAATGACAAGCTCACGCTCGACAATAATGAGCTTGAGCGCGAGAGAGGCATAACCATTCTGTCGAAGAACGTGTCAATACAGTACAAGGATACAAAAATCAACATCATTGACACTCCGGGTCACAGCGACTTCGGAGGCGAGGTTGAGCGCGTGCTCAACATGGCCGACGGCTGCATCCTGCTTGTCGACGCTTTTGAAGGCCCCATGCCGCAGACACGTTTCGTGCTGCAGAAAGCATTGCAGATAGGACTTAAGCCAATAGTTGTAGTGAACAAGGTGGACAAGCCCAACTGCCGTCCCGAGGAGGTATATGAGATGGTATTCGACCTTATGTTCTCGCTCGAGGCAACAGAGGAGCAGCTTGATTTCCCGGTTCTCTACGGCAGCGCAAAGAACAACTGGATGAGCACAGACTGGCGCAAGGAGACAACCGACCTGACAGCCCTGCTCGATGCCATACTGGAACATATACCGGCACCCGAGCATCTTGAGGGTACGCCACAGATGCTCATAACATCGCTTGACTACTCGCCCTACACAGGACGCATCGCAATAGGCCGCGTACACCGCGGAACACTCACAGAGGGTTCTAACATCACCCTTGTGAACCGCAACGGCCAGGAGAGCAAAATGAAAATCAAGGAGCTGCACACATTCGAGGGACTTGGCCGAAAGAAGACCGACAGTGTATCGTCAGGCGACATATGCGCAATAGTGGGACTCGAGAAATTCGAGATTGGAGATACCATCTGCGACTTCGAAAACCCCGAAGCATTACCCCCTATCGCCATTGACGAGCCCACGATGAGCATGCTCTTCACAATAAACGACTCGCCTTTCTTCGGCAAGGAGGGCAAATTCGTGACATCGCGTCACATACAGGAGCGCCTTGACAAGGAGCTTGACAAGAACCTTGCGCTCAAGGTAAAGAAAGACCCCGAGGAGGACGCATGGACAGTGTACGGCCGCGGAGTGCTGCATTTGTCGGTGCTCATAGAGACAATGCGTCGCGAGGGATATGAGCTGCAGGTGGGACAGCCGCAGGTAATATACAAGGAGATTGACGGTGTGCACCACGAGCCTATCGAAGAGCTTACAATCAACGTCCCCACAGACTTCTCAAGCAAAATCATAGATATGGTTACCCGCCGCAAGGGCGAGATGCTATCAATGGAGGCACAGGCCGACCGCGTGAACATCGAGTTCAACATCCCTTCGAGAGGAATCATAGGCCTGCGTACCAACGTTCTCACGGCTTCGGCCGGCGAGGCCATCATGGCACACCGTTTCAAGGAGTACCAGCCATTCAAGGGCGACATCGAGCGCCGCACCAACGGTTCAATGGTAGCCATGGAGAGCGGTACGGCCTTCGCATATGCCATTGACAAGCTGCAGGAGAGAGGAAAGTTCTTCATAAGCCCGCAGGAGGAGGTATATGCTGGTCAGGTAGTAGGCGAGCACATACATGACAACGATCTTGTAATCAATGTTACAAAGAGCAAGAAACTGACCAACATGCGTGCAAGCGGCAGCGATGACAAGGCGCGCATTATACCACCGACAATATTCTCCCTGGAGGAGGCGCTCGAATATATAAAGGAGGATGAATATCTGGAGGTAACTCCAAAATCAATGCGCATGCGCAAGATAATACTCGATGAGCTTGAGCGCAAACGTGCGAACAAACAGTAAGACAATGAAGAATCACGGAATAATCACACTGCTCATACTGTTCCTGTTCTCATGCGGCAATGAGAAGCAGGAGAGCATCTTTACCCTTGAGGGCAACACTGGTACCCCCGAGGGGAGTCTCTATCTTTTCGGCACTGACGGCCGCTACGAAAAGAGAGACTCGACAGTGTGCGATGAGAACGGATTCTTCAGATTCACAATACCGGCCGACACCGTCATGCCGCTCGCGCTCATAACCCCCGACATGCGTCTTGTGCCGGTGTACGCCGAGCCGAAGCTGAAGGCCGAACTGCTGCGCGACACCACCATGAATAACGGTTGGAGCGTAAAGGGAGGCACTGTGCAGGCACTGCACGACAGCATTTCAAGAGTGCTCGACGCATGCAACAGCACAAACATGCTTCACGAGACAATAGACTCATTCATACTGAAGAACCCAATCAGCGATGTAAACGTAGAGATTGTACGCCGTTACATGACCGAGCTACCGAAGACCGACCATAGAGCCATACGCGCACGTACAGGTAATTTAGGCGGTATAATTAAGGACCACACTTTCTTTGCCATGCTGAAGGAGAGAACCGACAACAAGGTAAGCAATGTCGAGCACCGTTCCTTCCCATCGTTCAACTACACTACCGCCGACAGCATTGAACTCACGCAGACAGAACTTCTCAAGAAATACACCCTGGTAACATTCTGGGCCTCATGGGATGAAGGAAGCCGCGAGAGGATAAAAGCATTGTCAGGAATACAGGACAGCATAGAGAGCAAGAGTTTCGCGCTGCTCAACATCTCATTCGACCATGACTCGGCAGCCTGGAGGAGATTCATTGAAGAGGACAGCATTACAGGCAACAACGTCATCGAGAGCAAGATGTTCGGCAGTGCCATAGCAAAGCAGTTCAGCATAAAATCACTGCCATTCACCATGCTTGTCAGCCCGTACCTGAGAGTGCTGAAGTATGATATCGGGATGAACGGCATTGTGTCACACATTGACTCCTTGACAAGGAGATATGACAAGGAGCAGGAAAAGAAGAACAAGAAGATAACGAACAAACTGAAATAAGCATGCTTGTAAAGGTTCTTGCAGCAGCCATACAAGGCATTAACGCGACACTCGTCACAATAGAGGTCAACGCACTGCGAGGTATAAAGTTCTACCTTGTAGGGTTGCCAGACAATGCTGTCAAGGAGAGCCATCAGCGAATAAACTCGGCACTCCAGTACAACGGGTTGCGTTTCCCGAGCAAACAGATTATTGTAAACATGGCGCCTGCCGACATAAAGAAGGAAGGATCGGCCTATGACCTTCCCATCGCCGTAGGCATACTTGCCGCCGACGAAGTCATCTCGACAGACAAGCTCGGCAAGTACCTCATCATGGGCGAGCTCGGTCTTGACGGAATGCTCGTGCCGATAAAAGGAGCCCTGCCAATAACGATAAAAGCAAAGGAGCTTGGTTACGAAGGAATCATTCTGCCGAGAGGCAACGCTGCCGAGGCGGCTGTCGTTGACGGCATAGAGATATACGCCGCCGAGAACATAATGCAGGTAATAAGATTCCTAAACGGCGAGGAGGAAATTCCTCCCTTCAATGTTGACATCGAGAGGGATTTCTACTCGCAGCAGAGCAATTTCCCGTTCGATTTCAACGAGGTACGCGGCCAGGAGAGCGTCAAACGCGCCTTCGAGGTAGCCGCCGCAGGCGGACACAACCTTATCATGGTAGGCCCTCCGGGGAGCGGAAAGTCGATGATGGCAAAGAGACTTCCCTCGATTCTTCCCCCGCTGACACTTAGCGAGAGCCTTGAAACGACAAAGATACACTCCGTAAGCGGCATGATGCCCGACGGAGTATCACTCATAACACAACGTCCGTTCCGCAGTCCTCACCACACAATTTCATCTGTGGCACTATGCGGCGGCGGAGCCAACCCCAAGCCAGGCGAAATATCGTTGGCACATAACGGCGTACTGTTCCTTGATGAGTTGCCTGAGTTCAGCCGCGACGTACTCGAAGTGATGCGTCAACCGCTCGAGGACCGCAAGATATGTGTCGCACGCGCTAACTACAAGGTAGAGTACCCCGCAGGCGTAATGTTTGTGGCAAGCATGAACCCATGTCCGTGCGGTTATTACAATCACCCCACCAAGGCATGCACATGCAGCCCCGGGCAGGTACAGCGTTACCTCAACAAGATAAGCGGCCCGTTGCTCGACCGCATAGACCTTCAGATAGAGATTGTCCCTGTGCCTTTCGAGGAGATATCGAAGACAGCACCCGGCGAACCGAGTGCAGCCATACGCGAGCGCGTCATTGCCGCACGCAAGATACAGGAGGAGCGTTTCAAGAATGAGAAAGGCATATACTGCAATGCACAGATGACCCCAAAGCTCATTGCAAAATATGCAGTGCTCGATGAGACAAGCCTTGCAATGCTCAAGACAGCCATGACAAGGTTCGACCTCTCGGCACGTGCCTATGACCGCATATTAAAAGTAGCCCGCACCATTGCCGACCTTGACAAGAGCGAGAACATACAGTTCCAGCACATTGCCGAGGCCATAGGCTACCGCAACCTCGACCGCGGAAACTGGGGTACATAGTGACACCAGTTCGGCGAGACAGCCAGAATAGGATAACATAAACCACATATTTTATATTTTAACTGATATGCCACACATTAAAATCAAATTGACAGTCTCGGAATGGGACATCGGCGGCAAGGACGACACCACATCATACGTTCTTGACAGCGAAGTAAAAGAAGTAGGCGAAATTCTTGTCGTGAACAAGGTATTCCCCGAACGGTACACATTCACAGTGAAAGGTATTTCCGATACGGAAATATGCCTTGATTGCAATTGCCCTCCCATGTCCTTGCACCTTAAGAAAGGTGAGCCCTACAATGCGGAATACAACATCGAAGGTTACGAGGACCACGACGGCTGTGTCTGGAACGGCGAGGACGAGTATCTGACCATTGAGTGGCTGGAGTGACAAGCAGCTACCCCCGCAAACAATAGAACTACAGACAATGGATATAAATAGAGTTTGCGTATACTGCGCATCGAGCAACAAGGCGGCCGAAATCTACGGCGAAACGGCATATGAACTCGGGACACTCCTTGCACGGGAGGGCATAACAGTCATTACCGGTGCGGGGAGCATAGGGCTAATGCGCATGGTGGAGGACGGCGCGCTTGACAACGGCGGCAAGGCTATCGGCGTAATTCCGCAGTTCATGGTCGAGCAGGGTTGGCACCATACCGGGCTTACCGAGCTGCGCATAACGGAGAGCATGCATGAGCGCAAGCGGACTATGGCCGACCTGAGCGACGCCGTGATTGCACTGCCCGGCGGCTGCGGCACCATTGAGGAGTTGAGTGAAATCATTACATGGAAACAGCTCGGACTATACTTCAACCCCATTGTCATCCTCAACATCAACGGCTACTACGACCACTTTATCGCACAACTGGAGAAAGCCATTGAGGAGCATTTCATGGGCAAGATACATGGCAACATATGGAGTGTGGCCTCAACACCCGAAGAGGCTCTTGAGATAATAAGGAGCACACCGCGCTGGGATGCGTCGGTAAGGAAATACGCCGCACTATGACAAACACACCCGCTCCATACAGCATGACAACTGACAGCGTCATAATGCTGCTGTTCATCTTGAACATCATAGGTATCTCCTATGTGATTCTGATGAACGGCACAAGCATCATCGAACGCACAAAGGGGCTGTTCTACTATCAGCACAAGTCAATGCCTTTCGGCGACAGGACTCATATAACAAGGATATGCAATGCGCTTATGTACGCGCAGACAATCTTCTACCTTGCAATCATAGCCATGGCCACAATGAAGGAGAGGAGCGAGGTTGCGATTGAAAAGAGCCCGCTGACCTACCTCGCCGCATATTATATCCTGTTCCTGCTCTTCTTCATTGTCAAACGCATAATGTACGACGCGACAAACAGCATTCTCTACTCGAAAAAAGAGATGCTGGAGTGGAGAAATTTATATTTCTTTACAATTAAGTTGTTTGGCTTCGCATTAGCCCCTGCGGCAATAGCCATTCTGTTCATTCCGTCATTACCTTTGAATTTTGTGCATTATTATCTTATTTTGGCATCAGGGGCCTTTATATTCACTATAATAAGCAGTGCTGTCAAAATCATTTTCACGAAAAGAAGAAACTATTTGGAGATTTTTTTGTATCTTTGCGCACTTGAATTTTTACCCATAGCAATGGTGTGGAAATCCTTACTACAACTTAGCGAATTGATAACAATAAAAATTTAGGACATTGAAGGTAAGTAAGATTTTGGTTTCTCAGCCGAAACCGGCCACTGGTAAATCTCCATATTTTGAACTTGCGGAGAAGCATAGCGTACAGATTGATTTCTGTTCATTCATAAAGGTTGAAGGAGTAACGGCAAAGGAGTTCCGTCAGCAGAAGGTATCTATAACAGGACACACTGCAATAGTATTCCTTTCACGTCATGCGATTGACCACTTCTTCACGCTGTGCAAAGAGCTGAGGGTAAACATACCCGATGACATGAAATACTTCTGTCTATCGGAGACCGTATCACTTTACATACAGAAGTATGTCCAGTATCGCAAGCGCAAGGTATTCTTCGGCAACGGACACATACAGGACCTTGAGCCTCTGTTCGCAAAGCACAAGACAGAGAAATACTTCGTACCTACATCAAACGTACACAATACTGAAATCAACGCAATCTTCGACAAGTACGAAATCATGCACTCACAGGCCGAGATGTACCGCACCGTAAGCACAGACATCTCACCCGAGTACATAAAGTCATACGACATGCTAATCTTCTTCAGTCCGCACGGTATCGACTCGCTCAAGAAGAACATGCCCGACTACGTACAGGGCGAACAACTCATCGCATGCTTCGGCAATGTAACAGCAAAATATATCAAGGAGCACAACCTGCGTCTCGACCTTGAGGCCCCATCTGCAACAGCAACCAACATGCCTGCAGCATTGGACGCCTATCTTGCAGAAAACAAATAAGGAACATACAATAGGAGGGCGACCAGTCGGTCGCCCTCTGTTTCTATAACAGAACCCACCATGCCACGTAACACCTTTCCGTTAAAAGAGCACCTCAAGAGCAAGAAGACAATTGAGAAACTGTATGCCGAAGGAGCATCAGTAACCGCATTCCCCTTGCGTGCCGTTTTCATAGAGCAGGGCCAGGAGGAGCAGGAGCCTGTGGCTGCAATACTCATAAGTGTGGCGAAGAAGAGGTTCCGTCATGCAGTAGACCGCAATCTGGTAAAGAGACGCATCCGCGAGGCCTACCGCACGAGCAAACACCCGTTCATCGAGGCACTTGAGAACAAAGGCAAGAAGATGGCTGTTGCAATACTGTACATAGACACACGCCACAACAGCACATCATTCATCAGGCGCAAGATGGAGAAGTTGCTTGAGGGCATAATAAAGAAGCATGAGACTGCATGAAAAGATTCCTTGCAAACATCCTTATACTCCCGATAAGGTTCTACCAGAAGTGCATATCGCCCATGACACCGCCATCGTGCCGATTCACACCCACATGTTCGCAATACGCCATTGAGGCCCTGCGCAAGCATGGACCGTTCAAAGGGCTATGGCTCGCAATAAGACGCATCTTGCGCTGCCACCCATGGGGAGGCTCGGGATATGACCCCGTACCATAAGACAAGCTACAAGGATGATTCTGTTCGACATACACACCCACAACACAGAGGCCGACCCGGAACAGGCGATATTGGACTGTCCGCAGTACAAAACAGGGAGAAAAATCTCCCTCGGCATACACCCATGGTACATAGGCAACGATTGGATTGATGAGTTCCGGCAGCTTGAACAGGCCGCGGGCAAGGCGAACGTCGTTGCCATTGGCGAATGCGGGATGGACAGAATGAAATCACCAGCCGACATTCTCCTACAAAGAGAGGTATTCCGCGCTCATGCCCTACTTGCCGAAAGGGAACAGAAACCGTTGATCATACATTGTGTGAAGGCATTTGATGATATTCTTGCCATACACAAGGAGATTGCTCCTGAGCAAGCATGGATTATACATGGTTTCCGCGGGAAACCCCGGTTGGCCGAGCAGCTGACAAAGGCAGGGATGTGCCTTTCGTTAGGCGAACATTTCAATGCTGAAAGCGCAAGGATAATACCCGCCGAAAGGCTCTTCATCGAGAGCGATGAGAGCAAATTGACAATCGGGGAGATATACCGTCGCATCGCATCGGCAAGAGGCACAGGCATTGAAGTGCTGGCGGCACAGACCTATTCAAACAGCAGGATTTTCAAACAATTTTAAACGCATTTTGCCGTTTATTGCAACAGCAAGCAATGTTCATGCCAAATAATTGGCTTGATAAACAAAATTTCCTATTTTTGCGTTAAACCGCGAAAATAGGATGCGGCTCGGGATAAAAAACAAGTGAACTTGTTTTATTCTCCACTCGCCTTTCACTATTTTTGTAATTGCTCACTGCCAACAGAACAGTATACCCGAAGATGGACAAGTTAAATACTTTTACCGACAGCCGAGGCAAGCTCACCTTAACCCAAGTGGGAAATGAAATACCGTTCAGCATACAACGTGCTTACTGGATATACGATGTCCCCGAAGGCGAGGAGCGCGGGAAGCATGCGAACAGGATATCATACCAATATCTGGTTGCCGTAAGCGGAAGTGTCGACATCACTCTTGAGAACAGAGACGGTAGACACACATACCACCTCGACTCAAAAGACAAAGGCCTGCTCGTTCCACCGCTTACATGGAACGAGCTAACCAACTTCTCAAGGGATGCTGTACTACTGGTATTCGCGTCACACCCGTACGATACAGGGACATATATAAACTCGCACGAAGAGTTTCTGAAACTCATACAATCAAGATGACCGCAACAGAGGCGCAGCATAAGATTTCAGTTCTCCGCTACAATGAGGGCCTGAGAGAGGAGTGGGACCGTTTTGTGGATGAAAGCCGCAACGGGACCTTCCTGCACAAGCGCGACTACATGGAGTATCATGCTGACCGCTTTCATGACCACTCCCTGCTGTTCTACACAGGAGAGGAACTTGTAGCCGTACTGCCCGCGCACATCAAAGGTAAAAGCCTATGTTCGCACAACGGTCTCACATACGGAGGACTGTTGCTCACTCACAACACAACAACAGCACTTGTCATTGAGATATTCGATGCGTTGCAGGGATACCTGACATCAGAGACAGAGGTGGATACACTCATATACAAACCAACTCCACACATATATCATAGTTACCCATGCGAAGAGGACCTTTATGCCCTCTTCCGCAACAATGCGCGACTGACAGAGTGCAAGGTATCATCGGCAATAAGTCTTGGCGACCCGTTACCCATGAAGGGCAGACGCAGACTTACAGCAGCCATGAAATCAAGGCTGCACATTGTGGAAGATGAGAATTTCGCCGCGTTCTGGCAGGTGCTCGAGGAGAGGTTGAGAGAGAGGTATGGGGTATCGCCTGTTCACTCTCTTGAGGAGATAAGGCTTCTGCACAGCCGTTTCCCCGAAAACATACTGCTCTTCAGGGTTACCGACAGCACAGGCACAACCCTGGGAGGAGTGACGATATACATAACCGGTAATGTGGCACACACACAATACATAGGCACGAACAATGAAGGACGCCGGATTGGAGTTCTTGACTATCTGTATGAATACCTTATAAACGAGCGCCTGAAGGATTACGGATACCTTGATTTCGGGACCTCGGTAGAGGATGGCGGAAGAGTGCTGAACAGTGGACTCATTGCACAGAAAGAGAGACTGGGCGGACGTGCCGTAGTGTACAACACATACGAAATGAAGATACAGGAGGGCAGAAAATGATAAAATACTGCGACCTCAAGAAGGTCAACGGCGCACATGGCAACGAACTGCGCGCAGCTGTGCTGCGTGCAACAGAATCGGGGTGGTACATACTTGGCATAGAGTGCAAGGCATTCGAGAACAGTTTTGCCGGGTATTGTGGCTGCACGCACTGCATAGGGACTGGAAACGGCCTTGATGCACTTACAATAATATTGCTTGCATACAAGGAGATGGGAGTAATGAATGAAGGCGATGAAGTGGTTGTTCCCGCAAACACATACATTGCAACCATACTCGCGATAATGCACGCGGGGCTGAAGCCCGTACTGTGCGAACCGACGACAGAAACCTGCAACATTGACCCCGACAGGATTGAAGATGCCATAACAGAGCGCACACGTGCCATTATGGCAGTACATCTTTATGGCCGTACAGCCGAAATGGAGCATATTAACGCAATTGCCAGGAAACACTCACTGAAAGTCATTGAGGATGCTGCACAGGCACACGGAGCAATGTACAACGGGAAGCGTACCGGCAACCTTGGCGATGCGGCCGGATTCAGTTTCTATCCGGGGAAGAACCTTGGAGCATTGGGCGACGGTGGAGCTATAACGACAAACGACCCGCAGCTTGCACAGACAGCAAGAGCTATTGCCAACTACGGCTCGACCGAGAAGTATGTAAACAAGTATCAGGGCGTGAACAGCCGTCTTGATGAGCTCCAGGCTGCCGTATTGAGCGCAAAACTGCCACACCTTGACAGCGACAATGAGAGACGCCGCAGCATTGCGCGCCGTTACATCGCAGAGATAGACAATCCACAAGTTACATTACCACAGGTAGAGGACTACAGCAGGCATGTATTCCATATATTCGCACTGATGTCCCCGCAGAGGGAGAAACTGCAAGAACACCTGAAAGCCGAAGGGATTGAGACACTCATCCACTACCCCATTCCCCCGCACAGACAAGAGGCACTCAAGCAGTTCAGCCACCTGTCACTACCTATAACCGAGCAGATTCACAGAGAGGAGTTGAGCCTTCCGTGTAACCCGGCGATGAGCGATGAGGAGGTTACCAAGGTTATTGAGGCTGTAAACAGTTTCAGACCTTGACCTGACTTGCGACACAGTCACTATAAGACAGAGGAGGAACAGGCCGGATACACGCGCTGCATAGCCACCGAACGCGCAAAGGCCGTTATCCAAAGGACTTATGCTCAAAAAGAAGGAAAATATTTGGTTTTTACGCTCGTTTACACTACCTTTGCACCGCTCTTCAAAAGAGAGCACAATGAGGATTGTCCTATGGTGTAATGGTAGCACAACAGGTTTTGGTTCTGTTTGTCCTGGTTCGAATCCGGGTAGGACAACAAAAAAGTCAGTTTCAAACGAAACTGACTTTTTTGTTGTATACTGCTCATTCAGGATAATTGAGATTTTCTTCTGTCGCACATTCAAGGACCTCGGCAAGATATTTGCGGGCCTCCCAACGTGCCTCGGGAAGGTTCATCAGCAGATGATTACCGCAGTCACGCGCGGTCGCTCCGGGAATGTCACCCTCATACGAAGCTATAAAAGCGAAAGTCTCCTTCATCAGCGGCAGGACATCGGCCGAAGAGAGGTTACCTTTTACAATCAGGTAGTTGCCTGTAAGGCAGCCCATAGGCCCCCAATACACAATGTCGCCCGCCCACAAGGGATGATTGCGCAGGAAGGTCGCCGCAAGGTGCTCCATAGTATGTATGGCACTCGGGCTGAGCGCAGGCTCGCGGTTGGGCTCTTTCATACGCACATCGAATGTCGTTATAACTTCGCCGCCGACAGTGTCCTTGCGCGACACATATATGCCACGTTTCAGGCGGATGTGGTCTATTGTAAAACTAGGAATCTTTTCCATACTGTTAAAGGCTTGAAAGGAAACGTCGGGTAACTTCAAATGAGCGGTTGGCCATCTCGCCCCAGAAATTCTCATACTGTTCTATATGCTTCTCCACGCCAGGAGTGTCGCTTATGATGCGGAAACTGACAAAAGGCACATTGTAGATGTGACATGTCTGTGCAATGGCTGCCGACTCCATGTCAACGGCAAGACCGGCAGGAAAGTTCGACTTTATTTTGTCGAGTTCCTCGCGGTCGGTAATGAACCGGTCGCCTGTACATATGAGCCCCGCATGAATATGCGTCCTGTTCTCGGGAGAGTCATTAAGTGCCTCGGCTTTCTGCCACAGACGGTACGGCACAGGGAAGAGGGCAGGCATACCCTGCACCTGACCATACTCGCACCCCATCCCGCACCACACGTCATGATATACTATTGATGAGCTCACAACGACATCCATTACGCCAAGAGACTTGTCGATGCCACCTGCTACACCGGTACTCACCACAGCATCGGGAGAGAATGAGCGGATGAGTTCTGCCGCACCCAATGCTGCATTGACCTTGCCTATTCCACACTGGCGAAGCACTATCGCATTCTCGCCCAAGGTACCCGTCAGATACTTGAAACCATCCTTCTCGCACTCCTCCGCACCACAGAGCAGCTTTGCAAGCTGCTCATACTCGGATGTCATTGCCGTCAATACGCCTATTCTCATAAAAACCGTTCTTTATCTATATCTGTCTACATAACAATTATGCCATCAACATTGATACAAGAACATATATCCAATGTGCCGATATACCTGCAATAAAGCCTCCTACAGTATGCGCCATGATTGCCTTCGAGGTAAGGCGGCGATAACCGATGGCGTCAAGCATTGCCGTATGTGTGCTGAGGTAACCGCTCCAACACATACCTATGGCAGTAAACACAGCAATGGCATTACCGTCAATCCAGCCTTCTGCTGCAAAGTTCGGAACAAGACCGAGGGCCGCACCCACAGCACCAAGAGCCGTAATGGGGAAGGCTATGAGATGCGGGTCTGTGAAACCGAAGAGCCATTCAAAGATGAAACCGAGCTTCTCTCCGACCCAAGGCAGAAGCTGTACACCCTCATAGGCTGCACCGGTAAATTCACCGCTGGCCGACGGACCGAAAGTGAAGAGCATCACAAGAGTAGAGATTATGAGTACACCTGGGATAATGGCGAGCCCAACATCCACACCTGTACGTCCACCGTCAAGCAGCGAATCAAGTATACGCTGGAACATGGGCTTGGTGTAATGAGCCTCTGTCTCAATCTCTGTTTTCTCAGCTTCTGCTGCAGGCTCATCCTTGAAACGGGGATAAGCTTTAAGAATGAAACGTTGCATCAGCCTTGTCGAAACGATACATCCGATAACCGCACCGAAAAGACCCACAAAAGGCGCCACAAAGTAGCTTTGTCCTACCATAAAGACAATAACAAGAAGACCCATGCCGAATGCTGTTCCGAAGTTTGTCAATGAGATGAACTGATACTTCTTGAAATATGTAGCGAACCTCTTGTCCTGAGCAAGAGAAATGATTGCAGGATTATCTGAAAGGAATGTAAGCACAGCACCCAACGATGCCACACCGGGCAGGTTGAAGACAGGCTTCATCAACGGACGCAACAGTTTCTCAAGCAGACTGACAACACCGAACTCAACGAAAATCTTACCGATGGCACCTGTAATCACGCAGATAGCCATGAGGTAGAAGACCGTGTTGAGCAACAGGTCGTGCGACGTGTTCATGATAGTGTTGAGCATATTTGCCGTACCCATCTGCGATGCCAGATAGCCGAACAAGGCAAAAAATATCACCAGGCAGACGATTCCCGCCGGTATCCACCCGAAAGTTTTCTTAACGAGGTTCTTTACAGTTCTCATAGTAATTATATTAAATATTTATGTTATCCGACAACATAGTTCCTAAACTATGCAAAATTATATTTAAAATCCGAAAATGACAACTATATGGGAAGATGTTTGATAAAAGTACAGGCAAGCAAGAAGCATAGAACACCAATGAACAAAAAAAGAGCGCCTCATTTTGTTTTTGTAATAATTTGCCGTATCTTGCAGTTGTAAGAGACACACCAGCAAGAATAATCAAACATTAAAACACTTATATTATGCAGATGATTCCAGCAGAGTATGACGAAATCCGTCCTTACGTGCCCGAGGAACTGCCACAGGTATTCGAGGAGCTTATTGCCGACCCTGAATTCCAGGCCGTAATGTCCTATGCATTCCAAGGCATGCCGTTCGAACAGATTGCGGGCGCGATGCGCGCATCAAAGACCAACTTCGAGTTTCAGAAAGTACTTGTCTATCCTTTCGTGAAAGGAATAATCAAGAAGTTGTCGACTGAATTCACATTGAGCTACGACAACAAGGAGCAGCTTGCCAACGCCCTCTGTATCTCGAACCACCGCGACATCATCATGGACTCGGCATTCCTTTGCATTCTCTACGTGGAAGCCATAGGGAACACTGTGGAGATTGCAATAGGCGACAACCTGCTCATACGTCCTTGGATAAAGAAACTTGTACGCGTGAACCGCAGCTTCATCGTACAGCGCTCGGCATCAATCAGAGAGATGCTTGCTTCATCGAAGAGGCTATCATCGTACATACACTACACCATTACCGAGCGCAAGCAGCCCATTTGGCTTGCACAGCGCGAGGGACGCGCCAAGGACAGCAATGACCGCACACAGGAAGGTCTTATAAAGATGCTCTCGATGTACAGCAACGGTGACATCATAGACGCATTGAAAGAGTTGAACCTTGCACCCACTGCAATATCATATGAGTATGACCCATGTGATTACCTCAAGGCAAAGGAGTTCCAGCAGAAGCGTGACAACCCTGAATGGAAGAAATCGCCCATGGATGACCTTGTAAACATGAAAGCCGGCATGTTCGGTTTCAAGGGAGGCATCCACTACCACGTTGCAGCATGCATCAACGAGGAGATTGACGCCATTGACCGCTCACTCGGCAAGAACGAGAAGACAGCGGCTGTGGCACGCATCATTGACAGGCATATACACAGCAACTACAAGTTCTGGCCCATCAACTATTACTTCTATGAGCTAATGACCGGCGACACACGCTTTGCCGACAGATACACTGCCGAGGAGAAGGCAAAGCTGGACGCTTATCTCCAGGGACAGATTGAGAAGATTGACCTTCCCGACCGCGATGATGAGTTCTGCCGTGCAAAGATTCTTGAGATGTATGCCAACCCGGTAAAGAACTACCTGATTGCAACAGAGGGGTAAGAAAAATAAAAATCGATATATGAGGGTACCTAAAAAATGGATGGGTACCCTCATATTATTTCAGGGCTTTATATAATAGAACTCCTTGTGGCTCAGTAGCAAAAGGTGTGGGTTGACAAAATATTTGCGGTTGTAATGAAAAAGAGATCCCTCGTCGCTAGGCTCTGTCGGGATGACAATTGCGCAATGACAAGCAGAGGTAATCTCTTTAAACGGCACCGTTAAATTCCACAGCTTGAACCTGTTTGATTTTTGGAAAAAGTGCGAGGCCTGTTTGACCGCTGGTTACACGATTGCTTGCAAGCGGGTAACTGAGGGAGTCCCGCAGCACCCAAAAATCAAACAGAAAGTTCAAGCGGCAAGACCTCTTTGACTGAAAG
>JAFXGX010000087.1 GCA_017536695.1 Bacteroidaceae bacterium
AAAGGACTGCCCAAAGGCAGTTGCCTGAATGTGAATTTCCCTGTTTCGCCTTCTTTTGCCGGTGTCAAGGTGTGCCGTCAGGCAACAGGCACATGGGTGAACGAGTGGGAGGCGCATGATCATCCGCGTGGCAGTAAATGGTGGTGGCTCACAGGTGAGTTCGAGGTGCAGGACAATGACCCGTCGGCCGACCGTGTGGCGCTCAACAACAATTATGTGACAATTACCCCTACTACGATTGATCTTACCGACTACCGCCTGCTTGCAGATATGCAGGAGTGGAAGTTCTGAAAACTGACTTTAAAACAAAGGCTATGAAATATTATCTCATTGTTGGTGAGGCATCGGGCGATCTTCACGCATCGAACCTGATGAAAGCGATAAAAGATGTTGACAGCAGTGCTGAATTCCGCTTTTTCGGCGGTGACCTTATGTCGGCTGTGGGTGGTGAGCGTGTAAAGCATTACCGTGAACTTGCATATATGGGATTTATACCCGTGCTGATGCATCTGCGTACGATATTCTCCAATATGAGTATGTGCAAGAAAGATATTGTTCAGTGGAGTCCTGATGTGCTTATACTTGTCGATTATCCAGGCTTCAATCTCTCCATAGCGGAGTATGTACATAAAAATACCGACATTCCTGTATATTATTACATATCACCTAAGATTTGGGCCTGGAAGGAGCATCGTATAAAGAATATAAAACGCGACGTCGATGAACTCTTCTCGATACTGCCGTTCGAGATTGATTTCTTTGAGAAAAAACATGACTACAAGATAAATTACATAGGCAATCCTTGTGTCGATGCCGTGGATGCTTTCTTGCGTAACTCTCCCGAGACACGCGAGGAGTTTGTCAAACGTAACGATATTCCCGACAAGCCTATCGTGGCGCTGTTGGCAGGTAGCCGAAAGCAGGAGATAACAGCAAATTTGCCGCTTATGCTTGAGGCTGTGAAGAGCTATCCCGGCTACCAGCCGGTCATTGCCGGCGCTCCTGGTATTGATAAGGATTTTTACAAACCTTATCTTGAGGAGGGTGCATGCATTGTCTTCGGCGAGACATATAATATCCTCAATAATGCCCACGCGGCGCTTGTCACTTCGGGTACGGCAACCCTTGAGGCCGGAATATTCCGCGTTCCGCAGGTGGTGTGCTATGCTACCCCTTTGGCACGTCTTTACTCTTGGCTGAAAAAGCACTTCCTTAAAGTGAAATTCGTCTCTTTGGTTAACCTTGTGGCAGACAAGGAGGTGGTACGCGAGCTGGTGGCGGCTGACATGACTCTTGAGAATGTCAAGGCTGAGCTTGGCAAGATTCTGGCCGACGGAGACGGGAGGAAGGCAATGCTCAATGAGTATGATCGTATGTTGGAGATCCTTGGTGAAGCCGGTGCTTCTCAGCGTGCAGCGCGCAAGATAGTGGCGCTACTGAAAGAAAGGAAGGGCGTTTGATGTTTAATGGAGCGGTGATCTCACCTTGGCTTTGGGCTCTTTACCTTAAACTTTCCGCATTAAACAAGAATATAACAGTGCAGGACGGCTATTGCCGTCCTGCACTGTTATATTCTATTGATTGTCAAATCAATCCTATAAAGCTAAGGTATGCTATCACACTGGGTGTAGCAAGAATGGTGCTGTCGAAACGGTCAAGAATACCGCCGTGCCCTGGAAGCAGATTGCCTGAATCCTTTATCTGCATCTCACGTTTCATGCATGACTCGATGAGGTCGCCCAATGTCGCTGTGGCAACAACGATGGCTGCCATGCCCATCCACTCCCATATTGTCATCACGTCGAAGATGTAAGAGAGGGCTACCCCGGCTCCGATGGCAACAGCTGCGCCACCGGCAAAACCCTCCCAGGTCTTTTTGGGCGATACACGTTCGAACATCTTGTGGCGTCCCAATGTGCAACCTACACAGAAAGCGCCTGTATCATTGCACCAGATGAAGATGAATATCGAGAGCGGCAGAATATAGTTGTATGTCTCTCCCGGTGCTGCGCCCACTGTCGACAGGATGTTCAGCATGGCAAATGGAAGTGCGGCATACAATTGGCTCAAGGTGAAGTAGGCAAAATTGTCAAGTTTGCTGCCTTCGGTGCTGAATACCTGCTGTATGAACACATATACAACCAATGCGATGTATGGTGCAAACAGGGGTAGGGTCATCCGGGCATTGCAGTGTGTAGCCACGAAGAAAGCGAAGAAAAGATATCCGCCGCCGAGTACAGCCCACCATTTGTTGAATGTGGTCTTCTTGTACTCTGCAATGAGGTTGCAGAACTCCCTTACAGAAAGCATTGCCACAATGAGGAACAGTGCTCCAAAATAACATTCTCCCAATAGCATCGAGCCTATAAGCACTATGCCGAATACAAGGCCTGTCGCTGCACGCACAAGAAAGTTTTTCATATCTTAATAGGTTTATGTGTTATAATTCTTCTTTGAATGTATGTTATTCGGTTTTGTTGCAGTCTGCCGGCTTTACCGGCTCTTCGCCCGGCACTTCTGCTTTATCTGCAGGGTTCTCTTCGGTTTTGTTGTCAAAGATCTCCTCACTGCGTGATGCCCAAGGGCGCTTGCCGAAGATCTTCTCCACATCCTCGGCAAATATAACTTCGCGCTCAATGAGTATCTTCGCAAGCTCTGCATGACCCTCCTTGTGCTCGCTGAGCAGGGCTTTCGCTCTCTCGTACTGCTCGGTAATCATCTTGTGAACCTCAACGTCAATGGCCTCGGCTGTCTTCTCGCTGTATGGGCGGTTGAAAGAGTACTCCTGGTTGTTGTAATAACATAGGTTCGACAGTCTCTCGCTCATGCCTGCGTATGCAACCATTGCGTAAGCCTGTTTTGTGACACGTTCAAGGTCATTCATGGCACCGGTAGATATCTGCCCGATGAATGTCTCCTCGGCAGCACGGCCGCCTAGAATGGCACACATTTCATCAAGCATCTGCTCCTTGGTGGTTATCTGACGCTCCTCGGGCATGTACCATGCCGCGCCCAATGCGCGCCCACGCGGAACGATAGTTACCTTGATGAGCGGGTTCGCATGTTCAAGGAACCATGATATTGTGGCGTGTCCTGCCTCATGGATGGCAATTGCCTCCTTCTCCTTTTGTGTCAGGACTTTAGTCTTTTTCTCAAGACCTCCTATGATACGGTCAATAGCATCAAGGAAATCCTGTTTATCGATAGCTTTCTTATGGTTGCGGGCTGCAATGAGGGCTGCCTCATTACATACGTTCGCAATGTCGGCTCCCGAGAATCCCGGTGTCTGGCGCGATAGAAGGTCCACGTCAACCGACGGGTCAAGTTTTAGTGGACGCATGTGTACTCCAAAGATTGCCTTGCGCTCGTTGAGGTCGGGCAGGTCAACATGTATCTGTCTGTCGAAACGTCCGGCACGCAGCAATGCCTTGTCAAGGATGTCTGCACGGTTGGTCGCTGCAATTACAATGATTCCGCTGTTGG
>JAFXGX010000088.1 GCA_017536695.1 Bacteroidaceae bacterium
CGACAATGCTTGCAACAAAAGGTCACGCGAAGCACCGCGCCAATGGTGCCGCGTGGGTTGCGAAAAGCGAGTGTTGTCAATTTTACTATCAGAATAGACAATGCTTGCAGCGGTTGGTCAAACGAAGTACGGGCGAAGCTCGTACCGTTTGGGCCGCGATAAGACGGCGTTGTCAATTTAAAAGATATAATCGACAATGCGAGCAGCAAAAGGTCACGCGAAGCACCGCGCCAGTGGTGCCGCGTGGGTTGCGGTCAGCAAGCATGTCAATTATAACGAAAATCGACAATGCTTGCAGCAATAGGTCGCAGGATGCGTGGCATAGTCACGCCCCCGCATTACTCCGCGCTCAGTTCCTGTACAGCGGCTTTGGCATTCTCGGAAAATTCCGCGTCGTTGGAATCCGCCAAAATGCGGTAATATTTGAGGGCATTCTGTTTGTCGCCCAACTTCTCATAGGTATAAGCTATGTTATTGACAACAAGCATATCACCGGGAGAAACGCTGTATGCCGACAGATACCAGTCGAGGGCACTCTTCAGGTCCCCTGCATAGAACCTCATCACCCCTTTGTCGCTCAAGAAGACGGGGTCTTTCGGGTAAAAGCTGACGCAGGCATCCACCATATTCTCGGCAGACACCAAATCTTCGGCATCGACAAGCTGAGAAAGATAATCCTGTATACAGTCTCTCATATATGACACGCCGTCGGTTTCAACAGGCTTATCAAGGGTACCGAGCCATTTATTGTCATTAACCACAGAATGCTCGACCATGGAACATACTTCTTTGACAGCAGATGCATTCTCCCCGACTTTAAGATGCACTGTGATTTTTCCCAACCTTAAATCTATTCTATCCGGGTACATTGCGATGCCGTCTGCCAGAATTGCCTTTGTGTAACCTACCTTAAGCGAATCGGTCTGGACATCACTGTACATGTATTGCGTATTCCCCAAAGAGTCCTCCATGACATAATAACCTCTTCCGTCGGCCGGTTTCTCGTCCGAAAGGGCTATCACATCACTGACAGCGTCCATGAAATAATAATTTGCACGCAACGAGAAAAGCTCCGCATCACCGGGGTATAGTCTCTCCCAATCAGAAATAAGTGACACTACAGTTGTTGTATCGTGTTCCGATACCGCCTGGCTGAATCTGTCATAAAGTTCCGCCTTTGTTTGGGCAAATACTGCACAAGAGAGCAGCATGAAAATGAAAGTAGAAAAGATACGACGCATATTTGTTTAGAGTTTAGAAGCTGTTTAAGAAACGGTTTAAATTTCTAAAAAAAGTATTCTTATATTTAAAACTGCCATTTCGTTGATTTTCGCTAAACAGGCAACTCGCCTTGACTTTGTAAAGATATACTTTTGCCAACACAAAAGCAAACGTACAGTTTAATTTGCGGATAAAGAACAACAAGTCGTGCAGAGGCATCTCCCGGCACGACTTATCATTATAGAACTTTACCGCAACCTTTAATAGTCTATCACCTATCACTACAAGATATACACCTGCAGCATATACACAAACCAAATAGGACTAAACCGTCACGACAACCCTTAACCTTCCACCATTAGACATTACTCCCTTAACCCCTCACCCATAACCTTTCTATCCCCTTTTCGTCGAGCCTATAAGTTGTCCACTCGTCGAGCGGAACGGCACCCAACGAACGGTAGAACTCTATGCTGGGGGTGTTCCAGTTGAGACACACCCACTCCATCCTGCCACAGCGGCGCTCACGCGCAATCTTCACAAGTTCCATAAAGAGAGCCTTTCCATAGCCCTTGCCACGGTGCTCGGGGTAAACATACAGGTCCTCAAGATAAAGGCCGCCGCGCCCCACGAAGGTAGAGAAGTTATGGAAGAAAAGTGCAAAACCCACCTCCTTGCCACTTTCTACGGCAAATATGACCTCGGCACGGCATTTGTCGAACAGCTGTTCCTCAAGCATCCCGACAGTAGCCTCAACCTCGTTATCCATCTTCTCGTATTTCGCTATCCCTTTGATGAATTCAAGTATAAGGGCCGTGTCTTCACGCACAGCCTTGCGTATAACAAAATCTTTTTTCTCCATATACCAATAAACGAAGGCAGGTTCCACAAACCTTCTTATAGATTTATAGAACCTGCCCGTATTACACAATTCCTTATATTACCACTTCAAGAACTTGTGGGTACGTACAGTACCTGCACTCTTGATTATTGCAAGGTAAGAGCCCTTTGGCTGTGCGGCGAGCGCTACTGTAGCCTCTCCACCTGCAGCCACAACCTTTGCAAGCTGCACACCGCCAAGGTTGACAACAGTAACCTCTGTGCTCTGACCAAGACCTGAACAACGCAATGTCTGTGACTCTGGATCGTACTCGACAACCGCCTCACCGGCACCGACATTCTCCACGCCTGTATCGTTGCCGTTGATTGTGCTCACGCGCATTTTGTGCGAAACGGCAGAGTAAGGACAGTAGTACTGATATTCTGTACCCGGGCCGCAGCTACCGTTACCCAAACCACGCTGCATATAATCGAATGTTGCATAGACAACATCGCTCTTCTCGAGGTCCCATGGGTGAAGAACCGGTGTCAGGTACTGTGTCTGATCGTAGTGTGAAAGCGAGAAGGAAACATCACCTTCAGTCTCTATCTTGATTGCATTGCCATTATCGGGGTTCCACAAGGTGAGATCACGCAGAGCCATACGGTTACCGTGTGACTGCGGATGGGCATACATCTCGAACATATCGTCCACGGTTGTCGTATAACGTCCGAGGAACGAGCCTGTCTGACGGTCGACATAGTTCGCCCATGGACCCTTCGCATAGTACTCGACATTCTCATAGCCGGCAGGGAAAATCAGGTCAAGACCCACGCGGCGCAAACTGTTTGTTCTTGGGCTATAGTCAACCTTCATGTCAACCACGCCGCTTGCATACACGGTATATGTTATCACATAAGGACACTTACTGTGTGTAACATTGACTGTAATGTTGCATGTAAGGCCGTCGCCTGAAAGTGCGCTGCTAACGGTAGCTGAGTTTATGGATGTAGTTGCATCGCCAAAATTATGATTGCCGTAAGGGCTCTCGTTCTCAATCCAGCGGATATTGCTGTATATGGGGAACCTTCCTGGCTCAAGTACCTGTACACCGTTAGCAATCCACTCCTTCACAAAGCCCTGTGCATCGAGTTTGAAGCTGATGTTGCCGTTTGTCACAGACACACCGTCACTTTTGCTGACAGTCAGTACATCACCTGCCTGCTGGACAGCAGCCAATGAGGTACGTGCCTGGAGCACAAACTGCTCGGTTGCCATTGGATAGCCCGCCTCGCACCACGCCTCAGCCTCTTTCTTGAGAAGCTCAACATTGAGCAGATACTCCTTGCCGCTCTCAATGGAAGTTGCAATATCCAGGGCTACTGCAGCTGTAAAGCTCGGGGCTGTAGCTGGAATTCCAACGGTAGATGTCTCTACGACTTCACCGTCGCATAGCACTGAATAACGCAAATCGAATTCATCGAGATTCAAGAAATTGTACTTGTTCTTTATTGAAAGATTACCATTGCTGTATGTAAATTTCACATACTGGTATACCTTCTTGACCTCAGTGAGTTTTGGGGTCCACGCACGGTCGGCAGTAATGATACCGTTGTTGCAGAAGTTACCCTGATGTGGTCCAGGATAGTCGTAGCCACTGGTATACACAGGGAAGCCGTTCTTCTCAAGTTCACCGCTCTTTATTGCCTGTGGGTCATAGATAGACTGGTCTACCCAATCCCATATACAGCCACCGATGCCGTAACGGCTGCTCTCAATGATGTCCCAATAGTCCTGAAGGTTACCTACGGCATTACCCATGGCGTGAGCATACTCGCATAGGAAGAATGGCTCGCCACCGATACTGTTGTTAGAGTATGAGCGCACATAACTCAAGTCGGGATACATCTTAGAATGCATATCGGTATTGTTGGCAGAGTTCTCGTTAGAGTAACCCTCATAGTGGATTGGACGCGGGTCAAGAGCCTTGACAGCTGCATATGTGGCGTCGAAGTTGACACCTGTACCCGATTCGTTACCAAGTGACCAGAAGACAATTGACGGGTGGTTGCGGTCACGGTATACCATGCGCACCGTACGGTCGACATACTGTGCTTTCCAGGTGGGATCGTTCGAGATACAGTTGTTCTTCATCTCGCTCCAACTCTTGTGGCACTCCACATCGGCCTCATCCATTACATAAAGGCCATAGTAATCGAACATCGCATACATCTTGGCCTGACGCGGATAGTGGCTTGTACGAACGATGTTCATGTTGCTCTGCTTCATCATCTCCACATCCTTTAGCATAGTGGGAACATCAATTGCGCGACCATAAAGAGGATGTGTATCCTGAGTGTTCACGCCCTTGAAGAAGACACGCTGGCCGTTGATGCGCACCACGCCGTTCTTTATCTCGATGTGACGGAAACCGTATTTTGTAGAGAACACCATCTCCTCATTGCCGGCAGCATCCTTCTGACGCACAACAACGGTATAAAGATCAGGAGTCTCAGCTGTCCATGCCTGCAGCCCGGTGAGGCCGCTGAACAGGATGTCGCAATTTGCGACAGTCTCGCCCTCAGCCAACTCTACATTGACGTTATTCGTAGCGACAACAGTGCCGTCGGGGGCTATAAGCTCAGCCTCGATGCTCTTTGAAGCAGCCACAGCAGTGCGGTTGTCAACCTCAAGGGCAACATTCATGCTGCCGCCTGTGTATGAAGTATTGAGAGTGCTGGTGATATAATGGTCACGGACAAAAGTCTTTGGTGTGGCATAGAGATACACGTCACGGTGCAAACCACTCATGTGGAACATATCCTGACCCTCGAGATAAGAGGCATCGCTCCAACGGAACACCTGTACACAGATATTGTTCTCTCCGGTACGTACATAAGCACTTATGTCGAATTCGTGATCATTGTTACCGCCCTGTGTGTAGCCCACATACTGGCCATTGACCCATACGAAAGCTGCACTATAAAGGCCGTCGAAGTGCAGGAACACATTCTTTGCATCCCAGCCTGCAGGGAGGTCGAATGTACGGCGGTATGAACCTACCGGATTGTCACCAACGCCCTCGACCTTGTTCGCAACGTATGGAGGATTGTTGTGGAAAGCATACTCCACATTCACATATAGAGGCAGGTCGTAGCCCTTCATCTCCCAACAAGAGGGAACATCGATGTCGTCCCATGCTGATACATCGGCGTTGTCACCCCAGAAAGCATCCTCTTTTGGACGTGCCGAAGGATCCTTTACGAAGTTGAATTTCCATGTACCGTTGAGTGAGAGGTAATCGGCCTTCTCCGGAGTGAGCCATGGAAGATTGTAATTAGCGTCCTCTTTCATTGCAGCTGTGGAGGTATAAGGGATGAATGTGGCATGGGCAGCCTCCTTGTTCTCTTCGAACACCTGCTGGTTCTCCCAATAGTCGCCCAGTGGAGCAGGGACCTCGGTAAAGAAGAACTTAGTATCGTCACCGCTTATGTCTGTGGTTGTAACCAGTTGTTCGCCGGCAACCGACTTGATATAGTATTTTGTGCTCTGATATAAACCGTACAGGCGGAAAGTTCCGTCACCCACCTCCTCGGCATAAACATTCTGGTTATAGTTGTCGGCATCTTTTGTGTAGAGCAATGGAGTCCGGTCACCATTGAGGTACATATCGAGTGAGAGATCACAGCTGTGGACTGTAAAGACAAGGGCATTCTTACCCGAAGATATTTTCCACATCTGTCCCTCGTCGCCTTCAACATAAGGTTTTGAATACACATACGACGACGGTTTGCTGCCTTCGGGTGCCGTAAACACCTCCTTGTTGGCAACATTGCTTATGACAAAAGTCTTGCCCGAAGTAGGAGGCAATGCCTGACGCTTGCCTGTATCGTGGAAACGGAACAGGATGGCATTACCTGAAAGGTTATAGGACATCGTGGGATAACTGCCCGATGCACCCAAATACTGGTAAGGATTCGCTGCATTGGCAAGTTTGTAGATATCCGGCTCTACCTCAATCAGCAGGAACTGCTGGTTGGGATTTGCGGGCTCATAGTTCCATTGTACTGGGTATCCCACACCGGGAGCCATATCAAGCGCCTTACCCGAAGTGGGGTTAACAAGGATGATGACACCATCGACTTCAGTCGGATAAAGAGCCCACTCCTGACCAAAGCTGGAAGCATTGTCGGCCGCAAAAATAATTCTCGCATCATTGTTCATATTGTCACCATTGGACAGATACCTACCGTTGGAGACATTCTCAATCCTGTAGATTGTCATAGCCGATGGTTCAAGGCCGTCGGCATAAGCCGTTGTGGTACAAAGAGACGCAA
>JAFXGX010000089.1 GCA_017536695.1 Bacteroidaceae bacterium
AAGACAACAACGGCAAGAATAAAACGACCGAGGGATGTTGCTTGCAACTCGTGAGCAAAGTTTTATTCGACTTGTAAACTTTGTGCCGGGACCTTTTGCATACTTTTCAGTCATGAAAAGTATGTGACAGAACGACAACAACAAGAATATACAACAACAGGTCAAGGGTAAGTCGTATTGAAGAACACAAGACTGATGTCTATCCCCATTTCTATGTCATCATAAGAAGCATCCCTCAACTTTTTACGTTGACCCAAAACATGTACAGCAGGTGCTTTGTGTGCCCCGGAATGCGGGCATGGGTGGCGTGTCGCGTTTGTTGCTGACATCCACAGATAATAACAGTCTCCATCACTCCGATGGAAAGAACTTATTCATTAATCTAAATATTGATAATTATGGAGAATAGAACTATATACAACGATTATGAGAACAAGATGATGAGCGTGAAGAACAACCAGGTATTTGCTTCCGCAGATGACAGTGATGATGATTTTGACAGGCTGCTGGATGAATTTGTCCGTAGTGAATTTGAAGGGCAGGCAAAGGAGAAATCCGACAAAGATGATAGCTCATGTCTGCATTTTGATGATTATTATTACGATGAGGGCTTCCCCGAGTTCCAGAATGGATATGTCAACTTTGAATTGGGAGGGGATGTATATTGCATGCCTGAACAGCCCCATTTGTGCAAGGCATCAAGACTTATGCTCGGGAATGGTTGCTATGAAAAACAGCAACTTGCAGGGGAACCCGTGGTGTTTGCCGTTACTGACGGATGTTCTCCCTCTCTTACCCTTTCGGCGCACACCGTAAGGGGACTTAAGAAAGGATGTGCCCCGGTGGTATACATATACAAAGCCGCGAAAAGTTATCCGCTCAGACGCGAGCCCCTTGTATATAACAGTGATGAAAACAGCCTTATGCTCAATTCCGAGAATATAATGAAGGGGCTTTCCAACGGCAATTACTTCTTTTATTTGTGGGGTATTGAAGTCGAGGGGCTTGCGTCCCTTTACAGGAGCTGCAACGGTGGCTGTTGCATACCTTTTACTAAAGTTGACGGCGATGTCGAGTTGCCGAATGTCGCTCTGGAAAAAGTAAAGGTCAGCATGGATGCTTCGGGGGAGTTTCTTGATATCTCTCTTGGTTTCGATAAGGCTGTTGGCAACAGATATGGTTATTCGCTCTTCTTGTACAACCGAAACTATAACCTTGTGTCACGTGGTGCAGCATTCTCATGGGGAATGTTCTGCAAGCATAAGAGAAAGAACCTTACTGCACGCATTAAGGCAAGGAGTGCCCTTTTCGGGGAGTACCGGCTTTTTATTGTAGAGAACGATACTCCACGCTGGAGAATCGGACTCTCCGTAGACAATGGCATGCTGGTGTCGACGGATGTTTCCGAGGTAAAAAGGTTCAGTACGGAGTATCTCATGTTGAAGGAGCTTGAGAAGAGAACCGGCTGGCATTCTTTCCGCGAGAGTAATGCCACGTTGGAGATGAAGAGATATTTCCTCTCAAGCTGCTCACGTGACTGTCTGAACAATAAGCGTCGTTCAATGGGGATTGGTGTGATAGATGCCGTACCGAACTTCGTATACAATGGCGGATACAGCGCTTGGGAACTCCGTGAGTTGAGCCGTATGAGCCGTATGTTCAGGAATAGATACTATTTTGACTCTGCTGACTGCGTTTCTCTGACAGACGCCAATAATATAAACCTGAACAACGAGGTCAATGAACTCTTTGACGGGTGCAGCAACAAATGTATTGCTTTTTATAATATTACGGCTCTTGTGGGTAACGGTTCTAATGTAGTAAACAGAATGCTTGATGCGATGGCGAATAATTCCTCGTTTGCGGTGTGTCTCATAGGCAGTCCCGCCGAGGTCAATCAACTCTTCGACTGTTACCCGCAGCTGAAAAAATGCTTTCCTCCGTCCAACTGCATATCTACATGCAATATGAGTGCTGATACTTATGTGGCTCAGGTGGTAAATGAACTGCGGGTATATGATTTGAGGCTCTCTTCCGATGCACAGCGCATCCTGGCCGATGCCGCAAAGTGTGCCGAGAGTGGCGGTTGCCTCAACGGGTTGACAATGGCTGATATAACAGAATTCGTCAAGAACGGCATTGTCGAGAATTTCATCAACCGTTCATTGGCGGCGCTCGGAGATGGTGATGTCAAAGGGCGGGATTTTCATACGACCATTGAGGCCTGTGACATTGACAAGGATAGAATTGTCAAAGGACGAGAAAAGGAGTTTGAAGAGAGTATCGGTCAGTTGAATGCTATGGTCGGGCTTAATAGCGTGAAGAAGAACATAATAAGGACCTTCAATATGCTGAAAATGAATGCTGAGCGTCGCCGTCTCGGGCTCAGGGTAAAGAGCGGCGAGGCGCATCATATGATATTTACGGGTAATCCGGGAACTGGTAAGACAACTGTCGCCAAGATGATGGGACGCATTTACCGTTCGTTGGGTCTGCTCTCGAAAGGCGATGTAGTGTTCGTTGACCGAGGCAAGATTGTGGGGCGTTACATAGGCGAGACCGAACGTAACATGCAGCGTATACTTAATGAGGCGAAGGGCAATATCCTCTTTGTCGATGAGGCATATACGCTGTGTGACAGTCTGGCCGACCGCAAGGATTTCGGCTATCGCGCGATAGAGTGTCTGCTGACGGTAATGGCACAGGAGAACTGTGATATGATTGTCATCTTTGCGGGTTATGCTAAGGAAATGGATATGATGATGCGCAGCAACCAGGGACTGAGCGGCCGTTTTCCGTACAGGTTCGAATTTGAGGATTATACAGCTGATGAACTGGTGCTTATTGCCGAGCAGAAACTGGAACAGCAGGATTATGAACTTACTTCTGAGGCGCGTGACTTGTTGCACAAGAGTATCGGGGAGTGTGTAAGGAACAAGGAGTGGGGATTCAGTAATGCCCGATGGATTGAGCAGTACGTGAATAACGGTATAATACCGGCGCAGGGCGAAAGGCTGCTGCTGTCAGACGGTGCCAAAAGCCGCGATGATTACCGCTATGTGACGGTTGATGATGTCAGTGCCGCCTATGCCATGTACAAGCCGGAAAAGAGGAGCGGAAAAGTGTATCGTGAGATAGGGTTTACGGCCTGAGATAATAAAAATGAGGCTGAGTAAAATAGCTCTTTTTATCCAACTTCCCTACAAAGTGGGTGACCCATTTCACTTTTGGGTCACCCATCCTTTAGTTTTGTTAGAATTGACAAATTGAAACTTGCTTTATGCCTTCTTGTTTCCGACGATGTCATATAGTTTGTGTACATTATCCTCGCTGACAAACCCTGTGTCCATGTGTGTGTGCTTGAGCCAGCTGCCTATGATGAATCCGTCACAGTGTTCCATAGTCTCTTTGGCGGTTTCGAGTGTAACACCGGCACCTGTTATCACCGGGAAATCTCCCAATACACTCTTGAACATATCAACCTTGTCAAACGGGGTGGCGCAGCCGGTTCCTGTTCCTGTGCATACGATAGCATCACACCTTGTCATACCGATGCGCAGGTCTTCTTCAACGCTTCTTCCCGACAGTACGTTGCAATATTTGAAACGTACTCCGCCCAATAACACAATGTCATTCTCTTTGCGCAGGTTATTGAGTGAAATACCGTACTTCTTGTCTGCTTCAAGTGGCAAATGACCGCATACGGAGTCAATCTGTATGAACTTTGCATCGTATCTCATTGCAAGTTCAAATGCCTTATGGTAGTTCCCAAGGATGTTTATACCATATTTTTTCCCCTTATGGTTCTCTTTCAGCCACTTGAGAACCTCCTCGCAATCATCGACGGAACCGAAGTAGTTTTCTACAAGCGGATAAATGCCATATTGGAAGTAAATCTCAATCTCTTTCTTTGCTCTTTCAAGAACGGTCTCGCCGTGAGCGTTGTTCAGGTGAATCATGCCTATTATCGGCTTCTCCTCAATAAAAAGTCTTTTGAATTCCATAGTAGTTCTTTTAAGAAAACAATTCCGGTCCATGACTGAACCGGAATTGAAGTATAATACGTGTTTGATTTTTATTATTCTCTTGCGGCAAATTTATTAGCCTGCTCTTCAATCAGTTCTTTGTCCTCAAAATAATTTATTTTCATTGCACGGCGCACATCGGCAAGAGTGTCGGCTGCTACTGCACGTGCAGCCTCGCAGCCCTTCTGCAAGAGTGCATAAACTTCTGGTATCTTCTTCTCCCACTCCTTGCGGCGTGCACGTATGGGGGCAAGTTCCTCCTCGAGGATTGCAATGAGGAATCTCTTTACTTTCACATCGCCAAGGCCGCCACGCATGTAGTGTGCTTTCAGCTCATCAAGGTTGGGGTAGTCGGGGAGGTACTTCTCGAAGTGCTCTGGACGGCAGAATGCATCGAGGTATGTAAACACAGTGTTGCCCTCTACCTTGCCCGGGTCCTGAACGCGGATATGGTCGGGGTCTGTGTACATTGACATCACATGCTGCTTGAGCTCCTCGGCAGTGTCGGAGAGGTAGATGCAGTTGTCGAGCGACTTGCTCATCTTTGCCTTGCCGTCAGTTCCCGGCAGACGACAACAGATGCTGTTGGTCGGCAGCAATATCTCGGGCTCAACAAGTGTCTCGCCATAGATGCTGTTGAAACGGCGCGCTATCTCACGTGCCTGCTCAATCATAGGCTGCTGGTCCTCGCCAGCCGGAACGGTTGTGGCGCGGAAAGCGGTAATGTCCGATGCCTGACTGATGGGATATGTGAAGAAACCTACCGGAATGCTCGCCTCGAAGTTGCGCATCTGGATTTCGGTCTTCACGGTAGGGTTACGCTGCAGACGTGATACCGTAACAAGGTTCATGTAGTAGAACGCGAGTTCGCAAAGCTCGGGGACCTGCGACTGTATGAATATTGTACACTGCGACGGGTCAATGCCCACTGCCAAGTAGTCAAGTGCTACCTCGATGATGTTCTGGCGCACCTTCTCGGGATTGTCGGCGTTGTCGGTAAGTGCCTGTGCATCGGCAATCATTATGAATATCTTGTCATAAACGCCAGAGTTCTGCAACTCCACGCGACGGCGCAGAGAACCTACATAGTGTCCCAAATGGAGGCGTCCCGTAGGACGGTCGCCTGTAAGTATAATCTTGCTCATATATTGCTGGATTTTAATTTGGATGCAAATATACAAACAAACGAGCGAGAAACATCAAGCTTGCTTGAATGTTTTTTACTGCGAGTGCAGAAAATATTCGAGGTTTACCTCAAATATAGTAAAAACGAGTGAAAGTTGTACAAGCGGGCGAGAATTAAGTGACGCGCTGACAAAATAATTGTAGAGAGTGCCGGGGCACTCTCTACTTGAAATATATTCTTATTTTTTGTCTCTCGCCCGTAATATTTTCATTCCGCTACCATTCTTGGTTGTTATGATAATGACACCTCCACGGCCTTTTTCCTTGTATGTATTGGCAGGAGCCGAGCCGGCCTTATAAGTGACGACATTTAATATGTCTTCCTGTTTTATTGTGACAATTTCATCCGGAGTACACTCATGACCGTCCACGAGGATAAGTGGTTTTGCCTTTACACTACCGGCTTTCGTCTCTACGAGAATGACTCCTTTACGGCCTTTATCTCCGTATAACATAACTGCTGTTTTCTCCTTCAAAACAGTCATACTCTTGATATCCTCTGCATTCATCTTTGAGAATGATTCTGGAGAGACTTCTATCCCGTCAACAACTATAAGGGCTTCTACAGTATTATCAACAATAATGCCATTGTCTGTCACTGCGCCGGATAAAACAATGCTTGCCTGGCCGTCGGTATAGATGACATGGTTCTTCTCAACCACATTGCCGTTCTCTTTATATGCTATCATATACTTCTGGACACGTTTGCCTTCGAGCTGCGAACCGTCAAAATGTGCTACAGCCTTCTTGTCGATTATATACTTGTCTACAGTATCTCTCTTTTCCTCTACAGCCTGTGAACTGATGGCTACGGCACAAAGTGCCGTCAATAATAAGGTTCTCATACGTTAAGTTTTTTTTGGTTGTTAATTTATTGCTATGAATGAAGTACTTCCTTCTTCTTCTTCTGATTTGCTCATGACGAATGTCTTTGTGCTTCCGTCGGCAAGCGTTGCCGTGAGCAACACACACTCCTGTACCGGCGAGGCCTTGATGGATGTCACATCCTCCATATTCAGATTCATTATCTGCTGCATATGCTCGGCGAGCTCTATCGTGTCAAAGGCAGCGTATGGTTCGGGCTCTTCCCGGGTGCCGTAGCTGAAAAAGAACAGCAGCACCACAGCTGCGGCAATGCCACCTGACCATAGCAGACGGTACAGTTTTTTCTTTCCTGGACGCGCAGGTGCCATATTGATGATGCGCTCATACTCCTTTGCGCCTTCCCTTGAGAGTAATGGGGCATCGGCGTGCTCCATCATAATCATCCCGGCTACTGCCGCTTCGTCATCATCGGGCTTGTTCGCTGCGTAGTAACCGGCAAGCAGAGCCTCTTCGGCAACCGTTGTCTCAGCCTCAATATATCTTGCAATGAGCGCTGTGCGGTAATCTTTATCATTTATATCTTTCATAACTGTTTCTTTATTAGTTCCAACATCTGTTTTCTTGCTGCGGAGATAGTTGACTTTAT
>JAFXGX010000090.1 GCA_017536695.1 Bacteroidaceae bacterium
AAAAAGGTGTGGGTTGACAAAATATTTGCGGTTGTAATGAAAAAGAGATCCATTGATAATGCTGTCTTGCCGTAACCCACGCGGCAGAAACTTTGTCTGTGCTTCGCGTGACCATTTACTGCCAGCATTATCTATACCTGCGGCATTCGTCGCTACGCTCTGTCGTGATGACAATTGCGCAATGACAAGCAGAGGTAATCTCTTTAACCGGCACCGTTAAATTCCACAGTTTGAACCTGTTTGGTTTTTGGAAAAAGTGCGAGGCCTGTTTGACCGCTAGTTACACGATTGCTTGCAAGCGGGTAACTGAGGGAGTCCCGCAGCACCCAAAAATCAAGCAGATAGATTAAACGGCAAAATCTCTTTGACTGAAGGATATTGCTTCAGCAATTCCTGAACAAAAAAGAGATTGACTGGAATTTCCGTGTGCCGGGACCTTTTGCATACTTTTCAGTCATGAAAAGTATGTGATAGAACGACTACAAAAAAATATACGATAACAGATTAAGGGTAAATTGTATGAGATAATACAAGATTGAGATTTATTAATATTCCGATATTACCATAGAAAGCATTCTCTCAACTTTTTACATTGGGCCATTGTAAACCCTCGCCTTTTTGTTGCTGAACAAAAAACCGCAAGCAAAGCTTGCGGATGATTGCAATTGGATGACCTTTTAGGCTCTGTTCCTGATTGATTCTTTCCTTCTTCTATAACTCATCGAAGTCGAATTCCTCGAACTCCATGCCATAGCCTTCTTCGACAAACTGGTCAAGGTCGCGGCGCTCTTTCTTGGTGGGGCGGCCAGTGCCTCTGGCACGGTCGACGAATCCGCTCATGCGGCTCATCTCGAGTATCTCGTATTGCTCCTGTGAGGTGATATTCTCCATGAGTTCAGGGACAAGCTTGGCTCCTACCCGGTTCTCGGCACACTTGAGTACTCTGAAAGAGTACGTGATTGGTGCTTTCTTTACATTCACGATGTCTCCGACACGTATGTTGTGCGCGGGCTTGGCGGTTCTGTCACCGATGCTGACATGCCCTTTCTTGCACGCCTCGGCGGCGATGCTGCGTGTCTTGTATATGCGCACCGCCCATAACCATTTGTCTATTCTTGCCTGTTCTGCCATAAAATCTATGTTTTCACTTTTCAGTTTTGGCTACACTCGCTATTAGTGACCCACGCGGCACAAACACTGTCTGTGCTACGCGTGACCTTTCACTGCTCGTGCTGTCGAAACCCTCGGCTTTCACTTTTCAGTTTTCAGCTCTCAGTTTTCACCTTGCGGCTTGTTGCCGTTGCCTTTCTTGTTGAACTGGTTCATGGTGCGTGCAAGCCCTGCAAAGCAGAAACTCTTTATTATCTCTGTCGTTGTCTCGAGCATCTCATCTATGGCTTTCTGCTCATCGCTGTTGAAGGCTCCGAGGACAAAATTTACCTGATGGCCCTTGCCGAAGTCGTTGCCTATGCCTATCCTGAGACGCGCATAACCGGTTGTGCCGAGTGTCGCAGCGATATGCTTCAGTCCGTTGTGTCCTCCGTCACTGCCTTGTCCCTTGAGGCGTAGGGCGCTGACGGGTAGGGCGAGGTCATCGACTATTATCAGTACGTTCTCCAACGGTATTTTCTCCTGCTGCATCCAGTAACGTACAGCGTTGCCGCTCAGGTTCATGTATGTCGAGGGCTTCAGGAGAATGAGCTTGCGGCCGCGTACCGATGTCTCGGCGACAAAGCCGTAGCGCTTGTCCTGAAAAGAAGTATTGGATGCCTTTGCAAAGGCATCCAATACTGTAAAACCGATGTTGTGACGGGTTCCTTCGTACTCGCTTCCGATGTTGCCCAGTCCTACAATCAGATATTTCATTTGCTCGGGTTCAATTACTTCTTAGCTGCTGCGGCTGCTGCTGCAGATGCACGTGTAGTCTTGACAGAAGCAACAAGTGACTCCTTGGCGCTAACGAGCTCAAGACCCTCGTAAGAGAGGTCGCTTACCTTGATAGACTTGCCAAGGCCGAGTGATGTTACGTCAACTGTAAGAATCTCAGGTATAGCTGTGTAGATAGCCTTAACCTTGAGATAACGCTGTACCTGAACGAGCTTACCACCGGCGCGTACACCGTCTGCAAGACCCTCGAGCTTGACAGGAACTGCCATTACGATAGGCTTCTCCTCTGTTACCTGATAGAAGTCAACGTGAAGGATTGTGTCCTTTACAGGGTGGAACTGGATGTCCTTCATTATGGCCTTTACAGCCTTGCCGTCGATTGTGAGGTCAACTACATGGATGTCTGGAGTGTAAACCAACTTGCGGAGACCTTCAACCGGTACGCTGAATGCCTTTGCCTCTTTCTCTACTCCGTAAAGGTTGCAAGGTACAAGACCTGCGTTGCGCAATGTGTTGGTAGCCTTCTTGCCTACCTCGGTTCTGCTTGAACCTGAAATGCTGATTGATTTCATAATTAAAATGTGTTACTCTAAATTAAGATTAATGATTCTGCTTAATTCGCCATCACACGATGTCTCTAAAGCGGGTGCAAAGATACGTTTTATTTACTGAAAAAACAAACTATTCGCGGTTTATTTGTGCTGCCGAAGGGCCGGTTTGCAAGTTCGTTTGTGCTGTGACCTGTATTGGTTTTTGTTTGTGTACACACATCCCTCGCGCACATAAGGCTATGTGCGCGAGGGATGTACTATGATTCTTGATTAGAATTCAATGTCTATGCTTGTGCTGCTCTCCTGGGGTAACTCCTCGCTGTCGTATGTGCGTGGAACATATTCGCCCTGCTCGGCAACAACAAAATCAATGGCCTGCTTCAGGCTGTCGGCAAATTTCGAGAAATCCTCGCGGTAGAGGAATATCTTGTGCTTCTCGAAGCTGATTGACGTGTTCTCGCCCTCGCCGCTGATAATCTTCTTGCTTTCGGTGATGGAGATGTACATCTCATCCTTTCGGTTCTTCTTTACATCGATGTAGTAGATTCTCTTTCCTGCCTTTATGGCTTGTGAGAATGCGATGTCCTTCTCGTTCTCGTTCATTCCGCTCTTTTTGTAGTCTTCCATCGTAATAGTTCTAATTGTGTTTTGAGGCTTTGCAGCCTTCTCCTGTTTCGTTTATATTCGTTCTTTACAACAAATATGAACATAAATTTCGGGAAATGCAATGTTTTTCTTAAAAAATCAATATTCTGCTCTCATTTTTTATTCTATGTATGCTCATTCTTGGCCGGAACTTTTTGCGTGTCTCTGCTGTTGGTTACTTGTCGTACATTCTTCTCGTTAGTTATTTTTTAATAAAATAGTGCCAATTGTTTGCTTGTGTCGCAATTTAGTGCGAAATTTGCACAAAATCAGAAAAAGCGTTTTATGATTAATAGAGTTCTTATCCGTTTGAAGGTTGTGCAGATTGTTTATGCTTACTATAAAAACAGTGGAAAAAGCATGAAGGCTGCCGAAGATGAGGTGTTTTTCAGTTTGTCAAAGGCGTATGACCTTTATAACCACCTGTTGCTGCTGATGGTCGGCATTACACACTACGAGGCCGACAGGATATCATTCCTGAGCATGAAGGTCAGGCCGACAGAAAGCGACAGGAATCCCAATCTCAAGTTTGTAAATAACCGTTTCATTGCGCAGCTCGAGAAGAATGAGCAACTTTGCAAGTTTGCCGAGAAGAGCAAACTGAACTGGGTTGACAACTCCGACCTTCTTCGTCGAATACTCGACCAGATTGTGACAAGTGATATTTATAAGGAGTATATGGCTTCGGAAATCTCTTCATATGAAGAGGACAAGGAACTGTGGCGCAAGTTGTACAAGGCATTCATCTTCGAGAATGAGGAACTTGATGCTCTCCTCGAGGACCAGAGCCTCTATTGGAACGATGACAAGTCAATCATCGATACTTTCGTGGTAAAGACAATCAAGCGCTTCGAAGAGGAAAACGGTGCAGCACAGCAGTTGCTTCCCGAGTACAAGGATGTTGCCGACATGGACTTTGCCGCAAAATTATTCAGGGCTACGGTGGCTAATGCCGAGGAGTACCGCGGCATGATGAGCAGCTGCTCAAAGAACTGGGACATGCAGCGTCTTGCATTCATGGATGTGGTCATAATGCAGGCTGCCATTGCCGAGGTAATGACATTCGAGGATATACCGCTTTCGGTAACCCTTAATGAATATGTCGAGATTGCCAAACACTACAGCACCGTAAAGAGCGGTTCCTTTGTGAATGGTCTGCTCGACTCGATAACAAAGAAACTCCGTCAGGAGGGTAAAATCAATAAGTGAGGACAATAGCTGGTTCCGGCTTATTATAATGTTACAGAAAAGTTTGTGAATTTTTAAAATTATTTGATATTATGGTATTTTTGAATGCTGCAGCACCGGGTGCTGCCGGTGGAATGGGTTCCACAATAATTATGTTTGTCGTTGTAATAGCAATCATGTACTTCATGATGATTCGCCCACAGCGTAAGCAGCAGAAGAAGATTGATACTTTCCGTAAGGGTCTTCAGGTAGGTCAGGAGGTCGTAACCAGCGGTGGTATATACGGCAAAATCAAGTCTATCGAGAATGGCATGGTAATGCTTGAGGTTGCTCACAATGTCGTTGTACGTGTAGACATCTCAGTAATCTATCCTAACCCATCCGAGATGCAGGAGGGCAGATAAATCTGTCGGAACGGATTCTCAATTGCTTTATGGCATGACGTTCAGGAGACTGTGGCTGAATCTCTGTTCCGCGCAGTCTCTTTATTTTGACACGACAATAATCTACATCCATGCATTCTGAAAAGGTAAATAAAGGACACGAATTTCTGGTGTTCCTGGTTTTCTTGCTTGTCTCGCTCTGCTTGTGGCTCCTGAAAGTCTCAAGCGAGATTTTCGAGACCAATGTCGCTATGCGTGTAGTTGTCGAGAAAATGCCCGAGGGTCTTGAATTGCAGGATGACAAGGTTGAACTTGAGGTAGGTGTAAGGGTCAAAGGCTCGAAACTGCTGACATACATGTTCGGGAAAGAGAGCCACATTGAGATACCTTATTACGACTTTACCGATAATGACGGTGTGCTTTCCATTGAGACTTCAAAGTTGACAAACAAGGTCGAGGCTGCGATGCCTGCCGATTTTGCTTTCAGGTTCTTCGAAGAGGAGGAACTGGTTGTCCGTATAAAGACGGAATCTGTGCTGTTGCCCGTGAAGTTCGAGTCGGACATCGTGGCAGGCAAGAATGTCGAGTACGGTGGCATAGAGCTGGTTCCTGAGAAGGTTCTGGTTACTGCGCCTCCTTCTATGCTCAAAGAGATGGATAGTGTGTTGTTCAAGGCGGGCACCAGAATCAATGTTGCCAAGGACTCTCTCATTACTTACACTCTGCCGCACAAGAAGTACACGACTTATGAACCTGCCGTGCTGACAGCCAAGGTCAAGGCCACGCCCTATTCCAAGGTTAGCGTCATGAGAAAGCTGTCGGTTGAGGATGTACCCCTGACCCACATAGCAAGCCTGTACGGCCTGCCCGATTCGGTGAAGCTGACTTGTCTTATGCCGCCAAGCATGACAGGTAAGGTGGACAAGGAGCATTTCAGGGTCTCTGTCAATTCGGGTAACATAAGGAAAGGTGTCAAGGATACCTTGTTCTTTACGGTATCTTCGTTACCCTCTTTTGTAAAGGAGGAGAATGTCAGGCTCGAGCCTGAGTATATCATCTTGGAGAATATAAAGCCGTTCGGCATCTTGAATCTGTTCAATTGATATTATGGGGGATTGTATAAAGCTTGCCATTACCGGTGGCATCGGTTGCGGAAAGTCCGTCGTTTCACACATTATGGATGTGATGGGCGTGCCTGTGTATGATTGTGACAGACGCGCCAAGGAGATTATGGTAACGGATGCTTCGATAGTCAAGGGGTTGAAAAGGATGTTCGGCGACTCATGTTATAATGATGACGGCACACTGAACAGACATTTTATCGCTTCACGCATTTTTACCGATGACAACAATATCGAACGTGTGAATTCACTGGTGCATCCGGCCGTGAAGAAGGATTTCGAGAAGTGGGCTGCCGGAAAGGAGTGCCCGGTAGTGGCAGTGGAGACCGCTGTGCTGTATGAGTCGGGCATGATTGAGTCTGTCGATAAAGTCCTGGTCGTGTGGGCCGATAAGGAGATAGCTATACGTCGTACAATGAAACGCAGTGGCATGAGCCGCAACCAGGTACTCAGCAGAATGCAGAAACAGGTGTCTTCCGATGAACTGCTGTTGCTTACCGATTACTCGATATACAATGACGGCGACACGCCTCTGCTGCCCGAGGTCGTTTCGTTGCTTGATGAACTGAAGGGGTAAATGCTGAATTAATGTTAACGGATTTTGCATTGATTGTTTGATTTGGTATCTTCGCAACGATATTTTATTGCGGTGTATTACACCGCCTGTTTTTGAAACTATTACTAATTTATATCGTACTTATGTTTGAAAGAATTTTGACTATTTCGGGCAAGCCCGGATTGTATCAGTTGCTGTCACAGGGACGCAATATGTTTATTGTCGAGTCGGTTGACGCAACAAAGAAACGTATGCCAGTATATAACAGCGACAAGGTTGTGATGCTTGATGACATTGCAATATATACCGACACCGAGGAGGTGCCTTTGAGAGAGGTTTTCGCCAAGATTTACGAGAAAGAGAATGCTGTCCTCTCTTTTGATACAAAGAGCGCAACTCCCGAGGAACTGGTAGAGTATTTCGAGTCTGTAATGCCCGACTATGATAGGGAGAGAGTATATCTTACCCACATAAAGAAAATATATTCATGGTACAACATCCTTGTTGCAAACGGAGTCGTTGATTTCGCAAAGTCCGAGGATGCAGCCGAGGAGAGTGCCGAATAAGCGAAATTATAATGAGAAAGATTCTATTACTATTGATTCTTGCCTTTGCTGTGACAGCAAACGGCAATGCACAGTCTTTTTTCAGCAAATTGTTCAGCAGGAACAGCAACAAGACCGAGACTACTGAGACTAAAGAGGAGAAGAAAACCGATGAGAGCGATTTGCAGAGCATCGGCAAGAGCCTTCTTGGGGGCGTTGTTGACAATTTCGTTGCAGCGAAGAAGATAACAGCAGCCGACTTGGCGGGAACATGGAACTATGAGGGTGTCTCATGCAAGCTCGAGAGCGAGGAGATGTTGGCCGAGGTTGGTGCTAAACTTGTGACAGCAAAGGTCGAGGAGAAATTCAATGAATATCTGCTAAAGGTGGGCGTAAAGAAAGGCAGCGCTGCTGTTCAGTTTGCCGAGGACGGCACTTTCGTGGCCGATTTCAGTGGAAAGCAGATACAGGGTACATATGCTATCGGCGAGGACGGGAATTCCGTTGTCTTCTCGTTCCTTATGGGAAAGATATCGCTTAACTCGGTTGTTGAGTACACAAGCACCGGTATGAACATCTCATTCGAGGCGGATAGAGTACTTTCTGTCATAAAAAGTGTAAGTTCTGCAGCTTCGCAGTATGCCAATGCCCAGCAGTCGCAGTCTTCGGCACTTACTATGATTTCCACTCTCAGCTCCCTGCTTGAAGGTTACAATGGCATGAGACTGGGTATGAGATTGACAAGATAATTAACATCTCCTTTCTTGCAAACAATGGGCTGCCAAAATTTTGGCAGCCCATTGTTTGGTTTTATCTGATACTGATTCTTGATATCTCCGTTGAACGTATACCGGGTTTAAGCTCTCCGCAGACAAGATAGAGGCTGTTCTTCTGCTTTACAAGCAATGCTCCGGCGCGGGCATGCCTGCTGTCGGTCGAAAGTATGCTCCACTCTCCGTTTGAGGTGCTGTACTGCATGAGACGGCTGTTGAACCTGTACCACCCGGCAGGCTTGTACATGTAGTCGTCCTTTGCTACCAGTTCGTATCTGCCGCTTATGGCATCAAGGAATATATCCTTGTCCACTCCTCCTGTGGCAATGATTGTGCTGTCGTCGATGGCAATTGCAGTGCCTCCCGAAAGGGTGATGCTCTCCCCATCGGCTGTTACGTCGCCAATCGGTTGCCACTCTCCTGCTGCAATGTCATACTTCACACCGTCGGTATGTACAATGGCTTCGTGCTCCTCTGTGGCAGGGGAGAATCCGCCCCATATATATATGGCATTCCTTGCAGCTGCCAATACGGGCTGTACACGTGGTTGTGACGGCATCTTGGGCAATTCATTCCATTGTGTGCCGTTCTGCATGTCAAGTGCGAACATCCTATTGCCCGCCTTTCCGTTGCCACCTGCAATGTAGAGGGTGTTATCGGCAATAACTCCTGCTGCGTTGTCAACGGTACAAGGCAGTGACGGAAGGGTGTCTATCTGCATAGTTGCAAGATTTATGCTGTAGACCTTGTCCGATGCCCCCTCGCTGTTCATGCCGCCTGCTATAATCCAACGGTCGGCACTTTGTACGCATACTCCGTATGCCGATGCTTCGGGCAGTTCGCCTATCATCTCCCATTTGCCCTTTACATCGGTGGCAATGCGGTAAATGCCTTTGTAATATACCTTTTTGCCGCCTTCTGCAGCCGGGACGTCGGGGAAATTGCATCCGCCGGCTATGTAAAGTGCATCATCGGTTGCCGCTGTATACATGGCCGACACTCCATGCTCATAACCTTTCTCAAAGGCAGGAACGTCATATGCCTTTTCCGTTACATATTCAGTTGCTTTCTCCTGCGCGGGCTGTGTGCCTACGTTGCTGTTGCAGCAGCCTGCAAGGGCTGCTGCAACAGGTAGGGTAAGTATTCCTTTTATAATTGCATTCATATAATCACTCCATATTGATTGTCTTCGGACGCAGACAGAAGAACTCGATGAGCAGTGACAACACTGTCACGCCGCCCAGCAACGCAAATCCTGTTCCCAATGAGAGGCTGCCCAATGCTGTCGTTATCGCTGCACCGCCAAGAACGCCCGACATGTTGATGAAACCGTATGCCGTAGCGCGCTGTCGTGACGGCACGAACTGGCAAAGTATAGGCATGGTGTTGGTGTCGAAGAAACCGTAGCCGATACCGAAACATAGGATTGCAAGTACCACCGCAACGATACTTTCGCCTATGCCCATGAATACGAGCGAGGGAACGATGAGCGCAAGACCGATGCAACTTGTGAAGACACGGCCGCGCACATTCTTCTGTACCCACTTGTCAGAAATCCTTGCACCAATCATGGCGCCTATGAACGATGCTCCTGCAAGGCAGATGACAGCTGTAGGGCCTGCGAAGTTCATCGCCTCCTTTGGGTCGATGCCGAAACTGCCTGATATCACCTTTGCCACGAGCTCGGGCAACCAGTTCTTTGTCGCCCATCCCGGCATACTGAGTGTGGTAAACACGAACAGCACAGCCCAGAATGCCATGTTGCTGAGCACAAGAGAGATGCTTTTCATCACGCTTGGCTGGTTCGGGTCCTTCTCGCTCTTTGCGCTCTTCTCGCGTCCCGGGTCTCTTACCAGTGCGATGAGAACGAAAGAGTATATCATGCCTATGAGACCGCATGCAAGGAATACTGTCTGCCAACTGCTCATCTGTTCCGAGAATATTGAACCGAAACCGCCCGCCACCTGTCCCAGGTAAAGACCGGTCATGTGTATGCCGATAGCAGTGGAGCGTGTCTTGCCGTTATGTATGTCGGCAATGAGGGACAGTGCCGCAGGGATGTACAGTGCCTCACTGAAACCCATTACTGCGCGCAGGGCATACAGTTCCCAGTAGGTGTCGACATATCCCATGAGGAATGTGACTGCCGACCATACGAAAAGGCTGCCCACGATAAGGTTCTTGCGGTTCATGCGGTCGGCGATGGTGCCCGAGATGGGGCTCATAAGACCATATATCCACATGAATGCAGCCATCAGGGCTCCCCAGCCCCATGGGCCGGTATAACTCTCGGCAACCTCAATGATATCCTCGGCCATGTGGAAACGCATGGTGCTGAGCATCTGACGGTCCATGTAGTTAAGGAACGCCACCCCCGAGAGCAGTACCACCACTAACCAGGGATACCATTTCTTTTCTGTTATCTTGCTCATCTTATTTCTTGTTTGTTAGAATGTTACACAATTCAAAAGACTTTATCATCATTCGCGGAATGTGGAAAGGCCCCTTGAAGATGTTGCCTTTCGCTGGCTGTGCCACGGTGCCGTCGCGGTGCAGGTAACCGTACCATTCGCCGTACTCCGCATCGGGGAAGTGTGCATAGGTCCACTCGCTTATCTGTTTGTGCCATATTAGGTACTTGTCGTCGCCTGTGGCTTCGTAGGCATAGAGCGTGGCAATGATGGCCTCGGTCTGTGGCCACCAGAATTTCATGTCTTGCGAGTAGTCCTGAGGAGGCAGGTTGCGGCAGTCGCGGAAGTTGATTATGCCGCCGTACTGCTTGTCCCAGCCCCACTCCCACGACCAGTCGAGAATCTGAAGAGCCAGGGCGGTAATCTCCTTGTCCCATCCGCGGTTCTTTGCCTCTTCGAGCAGGAACCACGCTGTCTCGATGCAGTGTCCGGGGTTGATGAGGCGGCCGTTGATGGTGTCGATGAACTCCCCGTTGGGGCCTACAGTCTCGAGCAGCGCCTCGAATTCGGGCTTCATGAAGTCCTTTAGTGACGCTATCGACTCGTTTATCTGCTGGTCGAGAACCGGGTCGCTGATTACGTTGCGTATGCGCGAAGCGGTATTTATGAGAATCATCACAAGCGAGTGTCCTTTAGCCTCAAGTGCAGGCAGGTATTTCGGCTCCATGTAGCCCGGTGTTGCCACAAAATGCCGTATGTCCTTGAACAGCTTCAGCGCCTTTTCGGCGTATGTCTTGTCACCGCTTGCCTTTGCATACTCGGCCATGGCAATAGCCGCAAAGCTCTCCGAGAATACGTAGCGGCGTTTGCGTAGCGGGGTGCCGTCAGCCATTACCTCGAAATACATTCTGCCGTCAGTGTCGAAGCAGTGTGCCTCAATGAAATCAATGGTGCTTTTTGCTGCTGCAAGCCATTCGGGGTTCTTCTCTATGGTGTTGTAGGCGAAACTGCATACAAATGCGAAACGTCCCTGGAACCACACCGACTTGGTGCTGTCGATTAGTGTTCCGTCACGGTCAACGCATGTGTACACACCGCCGTTGACGCGGTCGAGTCCGTTCTTCAGCCAGAAAGGCATGATATTGTTTACAAGGTCATCGCGGTATCTCTGCGACCAACCTTTGAGATATTCATTCCAATTCATAGTAATTCAAATAGGGCCCTTAGGGTCTTTAAGGACTTTCTTGGAGTTTTTATCAGAATTTGTTGCAACGCTCAAAGAAGTTAATAGCCTCAAGCTCCTTGCGCATGGCAGCCTCCTCCTCATCGGTCATGTTCTGGAATGGGGTGCGGTTCTTGCCGAGGTCAAGGCCTATAAGCTTCATTATTCTCTTTCCGCCCACGATGTTTCCGCGGTAGTGGCAGATGACGTTGATGACCTCCTGTGAGAAGTTCTGCAGTTCGCGTGCCTTCTCAAGGTCGCCGGCGTTCCATGCGTCGATTATGCCGGCAAGGTTGCAGCCGTTGTAGTTGGTTGTTCCGCCTATGCCGCCCTGTGCGCCACCCATGGCAAGGCAAGGAAGGATGGTCTCATCTTGTCCATGAAGCATGTCGAACTTGCCGTTCTTGTAAAGGCGGCACTGGTTATACTCATAAAGGCTCTCGAATGTGTACTTGATACCTGCAAAGTTGGGAATGCGGCCGTCTACTGCCTCCAGGAATTTAACCATTGGCAGGAATGCGCCGTTGAACGCAGGAATATGGTAGAAGTAGAACGGGAGCTCGGGTGCTGCCGATGCAATCTCCTCGCAATATTTCACAAGCTCCTCCACGCGGCCTACCTTGGGGAACGGTGGTGCCATGGCACCTATGCCGAATACACCCATCTTCTGTGCATGCTCGGCCATGCGACGGCTCGATTTTACACATGTGCTGCCCACATGGACTATAATCTTGAATCCTTCGGGGGCTGCTGCAACCCATGCCTCGGTGAGCTTGATGCGCTCCTCTTCGGTAAGCATGTAACCCTCGCCCGAAGAACCGTTGATGAACACGCCCTTCATGCCGTTCTTGGCAAGCATCTGCGCGTATGCAGGGATTGGTTCGTAGTTTACTTCTCCGTTCTCGTAGAATGGAGTGAACGGAGCATCGATAAGACCGATAATCTTTTCCATAATCTTGTAGTTATAAGTTAAATATTATATATCCGAAATATATCATAACTACAAAAAAAAGAAAAAATATCCTAAAGAACAAATTTGCGGGCGAAAATGCTTCTGCTGCGCCCGAAAATAGGGTGCTGGGGTTCGCCGGCGCCGACGGCAGGCTATGCGAAGTACTTTCTCCTGTTGTTATTGTACTGCAGTACGGCACGCAGGAACGGGTAATCCTTCAGCTCGGAAAGATCATACTCCTCGCTCTCGTCATCATCGTGTATGTAGCTTATGATTTCCTCATCATAGTCGTACTCCGGTTCCTCATCCACACTGCCCGGCTCATCATCAAAGTCGTCGTTGTATTCATCTTCATCAATGTTCATGACCTTCTTCTTGCGATAGAATGAGAAAGGGTCAATGCCGAGAAGCATAAGTCTCTCTGCCGGGCTCAACACATCAAACTCATTCAGTGACATCTCTTTCATGTACTCAAAAAACTCTTTCGGCATCATAATATCTACATTTTGCATAATCTGTTCTCGCATCCATTGTGGTTCCTTGTCCTGCTGCGGTGGCGCATCTTCTCGCTGTTGAAAAACAGGGTGTTGTCGACCCTTGCCTTGAGGCAGTCGAGGTATTCGCCGAATGATGCTATACCGCGTCTTGCCACTCCGCTCTCCATTGCGCTGCGCGCGACGGCCGCGGTCACTTCGGTCAGCAGACGGGGGTCGCCCATCTTGGGAATGATGTACTCCTTGCCGAACGTCAGCTGCCTGCCGTAGCGTCGTTCAATCTCTTCGGGTACAGGCATGCGTGCTATCGCTGCAATTGCTCTTGCGGCTGCAACAAGCATGGCATCGTTTATGGTCGTGGACAACGTGTCGAGTGCCCCGCGGAATATATAAGGGAAGGCTATGGAATTGTTTATCTGGTTGGGAAGGTCGGTGCGTCCGGTGGCTATTATGGCGTCGGGACGCAGGTTGCATGCACGGCTGTACTCTATTTCGGGTGTGGGGTTGGCAAGTGCGAATATGATTGGTCTCTCGGCCATTACCTCAATGTCCTGGTCGTGCAGGATATTCCCTTTCGATACTCCTATGAATGCATCGGCGTTTATCATTGCCTGTGACAGGGTGACGGATGATGTCTCAATGGCGAACTCCTTCTTGATATCATCCAGCCCCTCCCGTTTGCTCTTTATCACTCCTTTGCTGTCAACCATGGTGATGTGCCCTTTGGGCACGCCCATTCGCACAAGCATCCGCGCGGTAGATATTCCTGCTGCGCCCGCTCCGCATATCACAATCCTTGCCTCTGCAAGATTCTTGCCGGCGATGGTACAGGCATTGGTCAGCGCAGCCGATATTATGACGGCTGTGCCGTGCTGGTCATCATGAAGTACCGGGATGTCGAGCAATCCGCGCAGTTTTTCTTCGATGTAGAAACACTCGGGAGCCTTTATATCCTCAAGGTTGATGCCGCCGAATGTCGGTGCAATGGCCTGTACGGTAGAGATTATCTTCTCGGGGGCATTCTCGCTTACCTCGATGTCGAAAGCGTCGATGTCGGCAAGGACTTTGAAAAGCATTGCCTTGCCCTCCATTACAGGCTTCGAGGCCAAAGCACCTACGTTGTCCACTCCAAGCACTGCGCTGCCGTTCGAGACAACCGCTACAAGATTGCCCTTGTTGGTGTAGCGGTAGGCTTTCCAGCGCTCCTTGTCAATCTCCTTTACAGGAGCGGCTACTCCTGGCGTGTAAGCGAGCGAAAGCTCTTCTACTGTACCGAAAGGCTTCGTAGGTGTAACCTCGGTCTTTCCGGCTCTTTCATAGGCATGGTAATTCAACGCCCTCTTTTTCAACTCCTCATCCATGACTTACGGTTTAACAGGATATTCTGTTATATATACCTGAACAGATACCCCTTGCCTAAAGTTCCCGAAATGCTTGCTTTTTTCTCATTTAAGGTATCGGCATTTTTTGACGTTTCGTGTTTATGTTATATCTTCGCGTAAATAAACAATGGTATTATGGAAAATTTCTTGGAACTGCTCAAGAACAGACGCAGTACTCGCATTTTTACAGGAGAGCCTGTCAGCGAGGATAACGTGTGCACACTGATGAAGGCGGCTCTCATGTCACCGTCAGGGCATCGCATCAACCCTTGGGAATTTATTCTTGTCGAGGATAAGGATGTGCTTAAGGCGCTATCTGTCAGCAAGGAGCATGGTGCAGGCTTGCTTGAAGGAGCTGCCATGGCAGTGGCAGTGGTTGCCGATACAACGAAGACCGATGTATGGATTGAGGATTGTTCTATCGCGACAATCATAATCCAGCTTGCGGCCGAGGAACTCGGCCTTGGCAGCTGTTGGGTTCAGATACGCCGCCGCAGCGATGCCGCAGGCAATCTTGCCGAGGACAACGTCAGGTCAATCCTTGGCATCCCGGGGCACTATGCCGTGCTGTCTATTGTCGGGGTAGGGCATAAGGCACGCGAGGCGAAGCCTTTCGATGAGGAAAAGTTACAGTGGGAAAAGGTTCATATAGGCAGTTTCGGTGGAAAATAGAAGAATAGTGATAGTAGGTGCGGGCAACATGGCGACATCGCTTGCCGTTGCGCTCGCGAAAAGCGGCAACGCTCCAGTTGCAGTCTGGAGCCGTACGCTTGAGTCGGCATCTGTGCTCGGCAAGAGGGTCGGTTGTGATTATACCGATGAACTTACCGCATTGCCCCAGGCTGATGTCATCATCATATCGGTTGTCGACAGCGCACTTTGCGAGGTGGCTGCCAAGGTGGCATCTCTCTATCCCTCGGCACTCATCCTGCATACTGCCGGCAGCATACCGGTGTCGGCGCTCCGCGATGCGGGTGCGACACGTTACGGAGTCTTCTATCCTATGCAGACAATGAGCAAGAGCAATATCGTTCCGCTCGACAATGTCACGATATTCATCGAGGGCAGTAATGATGCCGACATTGAATATCTTGATGCCCTTGCATCTTCATTGAGCAGCAAGGTGGCCTATGCGACGAGCGAGCAACGCAGTTTTCTGCATGTGGCGGCAATCTTTGCATGCAATTTCCCAAATGCGCTCTACTGCATGGTTGCTGAACTGTTGGAGTCCAAAGGCTTGCCGTTCGATTCCATGTTGCCGCTCATTGATGAGGCTGCGCGCAAGGTACACGATATGCCGCCCCTGGCAGCGCAGACAGGCCCCGCCAAGCGTGGTGACCACAATGTCATGAATGCCCACAAGGCGATGCTCCCCAATGAACTCGCTTCCATTTATGAGGCTATGAGCAATTATATAATGAAACGAAACAGATAACTGTAAGGGCTTCCGGACTGTACCTTTTGTTGAAGAGGGATGAGCAACTAAGTTGCGTAGGAAGTTCTTGATTAATGACTGATATTATGATAAACTACGACCTTAAGAAAATCAAGGCACTCATCTTCGATGTTGACGGGGTACTCAGCCGCGAGACAATATCAATGTATCCCAGTGGCGAGCCCATGCGTACTGTCAATATCAAGGATGGCTATGCCCTGCAGCTTGCTGTCAAGGCGGGATTTCACGTTGCCATAATTACCGGCGCCCGCACCGAGGCGGTAAAAGTTCGTTACAACGGCCTTGGCATCAAGGATGTGTATACCGG
>JAFXGX010000091.1 GCA_017536695.1 Bacteroidaceae bacterium
CCCGATGAGCGCGCAGGAGATTTTCGACCTGCTCGACCATTTCAAGTACATCGTACCGTCAGGCAGTCCGATGACCGGCATCGGAAATGATTTCCAGATAGCATCACTCTCAAACTGCTTCGTTATCGGCATGGAGGGCAATGCCGACTCATACGGCGGCATCATCCGCATTGACGAAGAACAGGTACAGCTGATGAAGCGTCGTGGCGGTGTAGGACACGACCTCTCACACATCCGCCCCAAGGGTTCGCCCGTAAAGAACTCGGCACTGACCTCTACAGGACTTGTTCCCTTCATGGAGCGTTATTCAAACTCGACACGTGAAGTGGCACAGGACGGCCGTCGAGGCGCCCTCATGCTCAGCGTATCGATCAAGCACCCCGATGCAGAGGCATTCATCGATGCGAAGATGACTGAAGGCAAGGTTACCGGTGCCAACGTATCGGTAAAGATTGATGACGAGTTTATGAAGGCGGTGACAGAGCAGAAGGCTTACACGCAGCAGTACCCCATCAATGCAGAAAACCCAATCTACAGCAAAGAGATCAACGCCAACCAGTTGTGGAACAAGATTATCCACAATGCATGGAAATCGGCCGAGCCGGGCGTACTGTTCTGGGACACTATCCAGCGCGAGTCCATACCCGACTGCTATGCAGACCTCGGCTTCGAGACTGTATCGACAAACCCTTGCGGTGAAATCCCTCTATGTCCATACGACTCTTGCCGTCTCATAGCAATAAACCTGTACTCTTATGTTGTAAACCCGTTCACACCCGAGGCTTATTTCGATTTCGGGCTATTCAAGGAGCACACAGCCAAGGCACAGCGCATAATGGACGACATCATTGACCTTGAGCTCGAGAAGATCAAGGCAATCCAGGAGAAGATCGAGAGCGACCCGGAGAGCGATGAGGTGAAAGGCGCCGAAAAGAAGCTGTGGGAGAAGATTGCCCGCAAGAGCAGCATGGGACGCCGTACAGGCGTAGGCATCACAGCCGAGGGCGACATGCTGGCAGCTATGGGCCTGAGATACGGCAGCAACGAAGCCATTGAATTCTCGGAGGAGGTACACAAGGCTCTTGCACTTGCAGCATACGGTTCTTCAGTGAAACTTGCCGAGGAGCGCGGTGCATTCGAAATATTCGACATAAAGCGCGAGGAGAACAACCCGTTCATCAACCGCCTGCGCGAGGCAGACCCCGGACTTTATGAAAACATGAAGAAGTTCGGCCGCCGCAACATTGCCTGCCTCACAATTGCCCCTACCGGCACAGTGAGCATCATGACACAGACAACATCGGGCATCGAGCCGGTATTCATGCCTGTGTACAAGCGTCGCAGAAAGGTGAACCCGAACGACCCCGCTGTGCACGTGGACTTTACCGACGAGAACGGCGACTCTTTCGAGGAATATGTTGTTTACCACCACAGATTTGTAGAGTGGATGAAGAAGAACGACATTGATACCACAAGGAAGTACACACAGGCCGAGATTGACAGCCTTGTAGCACGCTCACCATATGCAAAAGCCACATCGAACGATATTGACTGGCTGGCAAAGGTAGAGATGCAGGGACGCATACAGAAGTGGGTAGACCACTCTATCAGTGTCACTATCAACCTCCCCAACAATGTGGACGAAAAGCTTGTGAACGACCTCTACGTGACAGCATGGAAATGCGGCTGTAAAGGCTGTACAGTATACCGTGACGGTTCACGCGCCGGCGTTCTTGTATCAACAGACAGCAAGAAAGAGAAGAAAGAGCAGGAGACCGCAAAACCGGCAATAACCGAGGTGCGTCCCACAGTGCTGAAGGCAGACGTTGTACGCTTCCAGAACAACAAGGAGAAGTGGGTGGCATTCATCGGCCTGCTCGACGGCGAGCCCTATGAGATCTTTACAGGACAGCAGGATGACGAGGACGGTATTCCATTGCCAAAGAATGTGACACAGGGTATCATCATCAAGCACACCAATGAAGACGGCAGCAAACGCTACGACTTCCAGTTCGAGAACAAGATCGGCTACAAGACCACAATCGAGGGACTATCCGAGAGATTCAACCCCGAATTCTGGAACTATGCGAAGCTCATCTCGGGCGTATTGCGTTACAAGATGCCTATCGAGCAGGTAATCAAGCTAATATCTTCTTTGGAACTTGCGTCGGACAACATCAACACATGGAAGAACGGCGTTGAGCGCGCCCTCAAACGCTACATAAAGGACGGCACATCTACAGCCGAAAAGTGCCCCAACTGCAAGCAGCCGCTTATCTTTGAGGAGGGTTGCCTGCACTGCCCCGGCTGCGGATATTCAAAATGCGGTTGATCCATCTTAAAACTATATATATTTCACCGGCAAAGGGTCTTTTCACAAAGAGGCCCTTTGCCATTTTAAAAGAGAGCAATGCAGACAAAAAAATATAAGATTGAGATAAAGGACATCCGCCTGTATGCATACCACGGGGTGATGGAACAGGAAAGAAATATTGGGGCATGGTTCACAATAGACATAAGGCTTACGATAAACGACCACTCATGCACTGAAAGTGACAACATCTATGACACAATCAGTTATGCCGATGTTTACGACACAATCAAAGAGGAAATGGGCAAGCCGTCTAATCTGTTGGAGAATGTAAGCAGGCGCATTATGGAGGTCCTTTTCAACAGGTTCCCTTCAATAGAAGAGGTTGAGACCACTTTATGCAAAGAGACCCCGCCAATGGGAGGTGACGGCCTTAAGGCATGTGTAATACTGACTGCAGCCAGATAGCAACCATGATAGATACACTGACCTCATTAAGGCTCATATTTGCGCTTCTTGTATTCCTGTCGCATCTTGAACTTATAAGCGACAGATTCTCGGGGTATCTACTTACCGAAGGCTATGTGGGCGTAAGTTTCTTCTTTATATTAAGCGGATTCATCATAGCATACAACTATCTTGACAAATTGGGGACATATCGTGAAAGAAGAAACTATTACATCTCCCGCATTGCGCGGATATACCCGTTGCACATACTGACGACGGTTGCTGCGATAGCATTATACGGTTTTTCGATCCATTCACCACTATCCTGGATACAATTGGCAATGTCTGCTACAATGACAAACGCCTACATACCACGCTCCGACTTTTTCTTTGCGTTCAATGCTCCGGCATGGAGTCTTTGCTGTGAACAGCTGTTCTATATCACCTTTCCGCTTATAATACCACTGTTAAGGAAACAGAACCGGATGACAACATTATTGATTCTGGCAGCTATTGCCATAATCATCGGCGGCGCAATCACACCCGAAGCATACAGCAAAGGCATCTGGTACGTCAACCCCTTCACACGTTATCCAGAATTCATAATAGGAATTCTTATCTTCCTGGTATACAGAAGAATCAAAGGATACAGCATCGGCAAAGGGCCAGGCACCTTTATAGAAATTGCTTCGGTAGCCATGTTCATGCTTTTTTATGTATGTGGTGAAGAGATTCCAAAGGTATACAGATACTCGATCTACTATTGGATACCCATTTCAGCCATAATACTTTCATTTTCACTGCAAAAGGGCGCCCTCTCGGGTATACTTTCAAGGAAGATATTCCTTATAGGCGGTGAAATCAGTTATGGGATATACCTGATACAATTGCTGGTCATCAACAGCATATGTACATATTGCAAAGGAACAGACGGGATTATAGCCGCTGCAATTGCATCTGCAGCAACCATCATTATAAGCTACATTTCCCACAGATATTACGAAATCCCCATGAACAGGAGAGTCAAAGAATGGTTAGGATACAGGAAGAATCTCAAGAAAAGCGCTTGAGGGCTTCACGGGCAGCCTTCTGCTGGCTCTCACGCTTTGAGAAGCCGTCGCCCGTACCATATACGACGCCCTCGACAAGTGCCTCGCTTACAAAGAACACGCCATCTTTGCGTACCTCCTCAAGCACCACCCGGAACTCGACACTCTTATGCTGTTTCTGGCCCCACTCTATAAGACGGCTCTTGTAGTTCTTGTCCGACTTTACAATCTGCTCGATATCGTTCAGGCGGGGAAAGACCCTGTCGAGCAGGAACCTACGACACTGCGAGTAGCCTTTGTCAATATATATTGCACCTATCAGTGCTTCAAGCGCATTACCATAGATGTAGTTGTTATGCTGTCGTTGGAGACCGCAGGAACTGATAAAGCGGTCAAGGCCAATCTCCAGCGCCAGTTCGTTCAAGCGCTCACGGCACACCAGATTGCTGCGTGATTTGGTGAGGAACCCCTCGCGTTCCTTCCTGAAATTTGAATAGAGGAAATCGGCCGTTACAGAACTGAGGACAGCGTCACCCAGGAATTCGAGACGCTCATTGCAGCCCAGTTTACGCGAGCCTGATGCCGATGAGCTATGAGTCATCGCCATCTTGTAAAGACCTATATTGTTGGGCACAAAGCCCAGAATCGAGTATAATAAAAGATAAGACTCCCTATCCTTACGGGATAGAAGCCTTATCTTATCCAGAATTCTTCTAAAGAACGTATTAGTCTTCAACTTTCTTAAATGCTATACTTGCGTTGTGCCCGCCAAAACCGAATGTGTTAGACAAAGCGACATTAACGGTTCTCTTCTGTGCCTTGTTGAATGTAAAATTCAAAGCATAATCAATATCGGGGTCCTCATCGCCCTCCTCATGGTTGATGGTTGGAGGAATAATATCATTCTTAAGTGCAAGCACTGTCAACAGAGCCTCAAGCGCACCGGCTGCACCAAGCAGGTGACCGGTCATAGACTTTGTCGAACTTATGTTGAGTTTATATGCGTGTTCTCCGAAAAGGCTCTTTATGGCCTTGACCTCTGCTATGTCACCTGCAGGTGTAGATGTTCCGTGAACATTTATGTAGTCTACGCTCTCAATAGGGAGACCGGCCTCATCAAGCGCCATTTTCATTACCCTCATGGCGCCTTCACCTTCAGGGTGAGGAGCTGTAATGTGGTATGCGTCGGCAGTAAGACCTGTACCTGCGACCTCGGCATAAATCTTGGCGCCACGTGCAACAGCATGCTCATACTCCTCGAGTATGAGAGTTGCAGCACCTTCGGCCATTACAAAGCCGTCACGGCTCTTGCTGAACGGGCGAGAAGCGCCCTTGGGGTCGTCATTGCGTACGGATAGGGCGTGCATTGCATTGAAACCGCCTACCGCAGTGGGGCATATTGCGGCTTCAGAACCTCCTGCCACCATGACATCAGCTCTTCCCAGGCGAATCTGGTCAAAAGCATCAATCAAAGCGTTTGTAGAAGAGGCGCAGGCCGATGTTGTTACATAGTTGGGGCCCTTGAGACCATATTTTATTGATATGATACCTGCTGTCATATCGGAAATCATCTTGGTCAAAAGAAAAGGAGAGAAACGTGGACCATTCTCTTGGTTCAGTGCGTATGCACGCATCTCATCCTCAAGAGCTCCCAATCCTCCGATACCCTCACCGAAGATAACTCCAACACGATTGCAGTCTAACTTCTCAAAATCGATACCGCTGTCGTTGATGGCCTCAACAGCCGATGCAAAAGCATAATGCGTGTCGACATCGACCTTTCTCATTTCGCGGCGGTCCATTGTTGCTGTCGGATCGAAATCCTTGACTTCACATGCGAACTGGGTCTTGAAAAGGTAGCTATCAAAATGAGTAATAGGTCCTGCACCACTTACACCATTAACAGCATTTTCCCAAGTTTCGGGTACACTGTTACCAATTGGTGAAACGGTTCCAAGACCTGTTACAACAACTCTTCTTTGTTTCATATAGAATTGTTAGGGGTGAGTAGGGAAGGTGCAATTACTTGTTTGCAACCATCTCCTCTACGAACTTAACAGCATCACCTACTGTTGCGATCTTCTCTGCAGCGTCCTCAGGGATTGAGATACCGAACTCGTCCTCGATCTCCATGATGAGCTCTACGCGATCCAATGAGTCTGCGCTCAAATCGTTTGTGAAGTTAGCCTCTGGAGTAACCTCTGACTCTGAAACACCGAATTTCTCAACAATAATAGCCTTTACTCTTGATTCAATTTCTGACATAGTTGTATTTTTTTGAAGATTGAAAATTTGTTTGCTACAAAAGTATGATGAAATTTTATAATAGCAAAGAAAGAAAGAAAAAAAATCACCCAAAAATTGCACAAATACCCGTTTTTGTGCAAAATCACCGTAAAAAAACCACTATTTTAACATTTTATTACATTTTAGGGATATTTTATACGCACCTGGTTCACGACGCAACAAGTAATTGTTCCTATGCTCCTCAAAAGATGAAGGCAACTGTTTGAGGCGCAACGAGTCGGCGTGCGGGTCATATATCTCAAGCATTGCATCGGCAAATGTAGGTGCCACAATCATTGAAGGCACAGGTGCCGGCAACTGAGGCAAGGGAAGCTCACCTTCGTAGCCGGAGAACGACGCAAAGGCCTTGAGTACAAGAGCCGTTGCATTGAGTTTGCCTTCGGCTGAATAACCTGCTATATGTGGAGTCGCTATATATACCTTATTTAAAAGAGACAATGACAGGTCGGGCTCGCCCTCCCACACATCAAGTACCGCATCGGACAGAGCGCCGTTCTCCAAGGCAACCAGCAACGCCTTATTGTCAACAACCGGGCCGCGTGAGGCATTTATCAGCAGACGGCATCTCTTCAATGATGCAAAGAATGCTTCGTCGGCAAGATGATAACTGGGATAACGCCCCGCACGTTCCAAAGTAGGATGAAATGTAATTATATTGCATTTCTCTGCAATCTCCGCCAGAGAAACGAAAGCACCACCGCCCTCCTTTTCCTGACGGGGAGGGTCATTGCGGTATACCGTCATCCCGGCCTCCTCGGCCCATGTTGCCACACGAGAGCCGATCTCACCCACGCCTACGACGCCCAGGGAGAGTCCTTCGACAGGGCAACCACGTTCCTTGGACCAGGCATATATCACTGACTGGACATACTGCAACACCGCCTCGGCATTGCACCCGGCGGCGCTTGTCCAGCGGATGCCGTTCTCTGCGCAGTAAGCAGTGTCTATATGGTCATAACCGATGGTTGCAGTACCTATGAAACGTACCTTGCTGTCACGCAGCAGAGCCTCGTTGCAATGTGTGCGCGTGCGCACAAAAAGCGCATCGGCATCAGCCACGTCATCTGCACATATTTTAACACCGGGCAAAGCCACCAC